>JASHWN010000317.1 GCA_030044035.1 Xanthobacteraceae bacterium | reverse complement strand
CCGGCAGAGTCCAAGGCGTCGTCGTCCAAATGACGATGAACGAACCACGCAGGCCGCTCTGATCGAATAGACGCTCCGATTCCCGTCGCAACCTTCTTTCAGTTTCAGGCCTTCCGATTGCGCTTCCTGGTAGGTCGAGGACGGAAGTTTCGGTTTTGTGAAATTTTGTAACCGGAAACTTCACCCACACCTGATCCGAGACATAATCCTCGTACTCGACCTCGGCTTCGGCGAGCGCGGTCTTCTCCACCACCGACCACATCACCGGCTTGGAGCCGCGATAAAGCGTGCCGTTGGCGGCGAACTTCATCAGCTCGCGGGCGATCTGCGCTTCGGCCGGGAACGCCATCGTGGTGTAGGGATGCGCCCAGTCGCCGACCACGCCGAGGCGCTCGAACTCCTCGCGCTGCACCTTGATCCAGTAATCGGCGAAGGCGCGGCACTCCTGGCGGAATTCGACCAAGGCCGCGGCGTCGGAAAAGTCCGGCTTCGGCCTGCCCTTGGCGCGGTAATTCTCTTCCTCGATCTTCCACTCGATCGGCAGACCGTGGCAGTCCCAGCCCGGCACGTAGTTGGAATCGTAGCCCAGCATCTGCTGGCTGCGGGTGACGACGTCCTTGAGGATCTTGTTGAGCGCGTGCCCGATATGGATGTTGCCGTTGGCGTAAGGCGGCCCATCGTGCAGCACGAATTTGGTGCGCCCTTTGCCGGCGGCGCGCAGCCGCTCGTAGAGGCCGAGCTTCTGCCAGCGCGCCAAAATCTCCGGCTCGCGCGCCGGCAGGCCGGCGCGCATCGGAAAATCGGTCTTGGGCAGAAACAGCGTTTCGCTGTAATTGCGCATTTTGGCCGGTGGTTCGCTCATGCGGCGCCCTTCTAACAAGCCCGTTGCACTGCGGAAAGAGCCGCGCCGCACCGATTGCCGCGCTGCCGGAACCCCGCGCTCCTCTATCCTGTTAATCGGACGCCAGATGTAAAGCGTGGCGGGCCGGAGAACGGCCGCCGGATGTGGGGACCGATCGGCGCCTTTCTGGCCACGCCGTTGTCGATCATCGGCCTCGTTGTCTTCAGCCATTTATTCCCGCGAGAAGAGGTCAAACTTCCCGATTGAAGGGAACTTTTGGCTGCGCTGGGCGCTTATTCGGGCAATTCAGGTCCTTTCCGGCACGGAGCACAACCATGAATACGACGGCCACCGCCGAAGCGGCGGCGCAAGCCATGCGAGACACGGCGAGAGATACGGCCAAGGAAGCGCGCGAAGGCGTCCGCGAGGTCGGCCGAGCGGCGTCCGCCGCATCCGGCGATCTGCAGCGGGACCTTCAGGCGTTGCGCGACGATCTCGGGCGGCTCGCCGAGCAGGTCCGCGGCATCGTCACCGACAAGGGCAACGCGGCGTGGCAGCGCGCCAAGACCAGCGCCGACGGCGCGGTGTCCAATGCCCAAGCCAAGGGCCAAGAGGCGGTCGCCGCGATGCGCGACGTCTCCAATCATTTCGCCGACGCGGTCGACGAGTCGATCAAGAACCGGCCCTACACGACGCTCGCGCTTGCTGCCGGGCTCGGCTTTCTGTTCGGCGCGACATTGCGGCGGTAGCAAAGGCGCAGCTTTGTGCGGACCGTGCTGGCGATCAGGCGGCCGGCTCGCGTCGCCCGCAAAGCCGTCGCCGAAGTCAGGCGAGGAACGCAAGCGATGATCAAAGGCTGGATGCGCGAGATCACCCTTGCCGTCCAGGCGCGCAGCGGCCTGACCGCCGGCCTTTTCATTGCACTCGGCATCGTCGTCCTTGCTGCACTTACGGCCTTCGCGTTTCTCACCGTCGCCGGCTACGACTGGTTCGCCATCCAGTTCGGCAGCATTTTTGCCGCGCTGTTGATGACCGGCATCTTTTTGCTGATCGCAGTGGTCGCCGCGGTGATCGCGGTCGCGGCGCGCAACAACGCCAAGCAGCGTGCCATTGTCGAGCGCGCCGCGCACGCGCATGCCGGCTCCTGGCTGCTCGATCCCAAAATTGTTGGCGCTGCCGTTCAGGTCGGCCGCTCGATCGGCTGGCAGCGCGTTCTGCCGGTGGCGCTGCTCGGCTTCATGGCGGCGCAATGGGCGCGCGAATATCGCCAAGAGAAGAGCGCAGAGCAGAACCGCGACAGCGCTGAATGACGGGATCTCAAAGCTGATGCCGCAAGCCGGAGCGAGGGTCACGACTTGTCCGGGCGAGAGGACGGCGGTGGCGCGGCTCATGACAAAACGGACCTCGTGGCAGCGAGTGTGAGCTCGTAGCGGCTAAATCGGCGGGAAAACATCGCCGGCTCGGGCGAGCGCGTCGCGCGCGCGGCGCGTGTCCTCGTGCATCTGGCGGATGAGATCGCCAACCGATGCGAAGTTCGCTTCGTCGCGCAGCCAGGCGATGAACGCCACGTCGAGCTTTTTGCCATAGAGGTCGCCGTCGAAGTCGAACAGAAACGCTTCGAGCAGTACCGCGCCGTCGTCGAACATCGGCCGCCGGCCGAAGCTCGCCACGCCATCATAGCGGCGTCCCTCGACCGCCACGCGCACCGCGTAAATGCCGTGGCGCAGGCGACAGCCGGCAGCGAGCCGCAGGTTGGCGGTGGGAAAGCCAAGCTCGCGGCCGCGCCTGTCGCCATGGATCACCGGCGCGGTGACGAACCAGGGAAAGCCGAGAAAGTCGGCAGCCTCGCCGACCCGGCCGGCAGCGAGCGCCTCGCGAATCGGACCGGACGAGATCGACCGACCCTGGTCCTGCAGGAGCGGCACCACGTCGACGGCAAAGCCGCATTGCCTGCCTTCGTTCGCCAGAAAATCAGGCGACCCC
>JASHWN010000316.1 GCA_030044035.1 Xanthobacteraceae bacterium | reverse complement strand
GAGCCCGTATTCCAGCGAATTGGCGCGCTCGACCACCTCGTCGAAAGTCCTGAACGTGACCACCGGCGCCAGCGGACCGAACGGTTCTTGCGTCATCACCTTGCTGTCATCCGGCACGTCGGTGATCACCGTCGGCTCGTAGAAGTAGCCCTGATTGCCGCGGCGCTTGCCGCCGGTGACGATCTTGCCGCCGCGGTTCTTGGCGTCGTTGACGAACGTCTCCATCGCATCGATGCGCCGCGAATTGGCCATCGGGCCCATCGTGTTGCCCTTCTCCAGGCCATCGCCGACCTTGATGCCGTTGGCATATTCGGTGAAGCGCTTGAGGAAGCGCGGGTACACGTCCTCCTGTACGTAAAATCGCGTCGGCGAGATGCAGACCTGACCGGCATTGCGGTATTTGAACGCCGCAATGGTGTCGGCGGCTTTCTCCGGATCGGCGTCGCCGAACACCACGACCGGCGAATGGCCGCCGAGCTCCATGGTGGTGCGCTTCATGCCCTTGGCGGCAAGCGCGGCGAGGTGCTTGCCGACCGGGATCGAGCCGGTGAACGAAATTTTGCGGATCGCGTCCTTGGCCAGGAGATATTCCGACACTTCGGCCGGCACGCCGAACACCAGATTGAGCACGCCCGCCGGCAGCCCGGCATCGGCGAAGCAGCGCACCATCTCGACGCACGCGCCCGGCGTCTCTTCGGACGCCTTGAGAATGAGCGAGCAACCGGCGGCGAGCGCGCCGCCGATCTTGCGCGCCGGCGTCAGCACCGGGAAATTCCACGGCGTGAACGCGGCGACAACGCCGATCGGCTCCTGTACCACGAGTTGGCGCACCTTGCCGCGGCCTGGCACGATGCGCCCGTAGGAGCGGCGCCCTTCCTCGGCGTACCAGTCGATGATGTCGGCCGAGGTCATCACCTCGGCGCGGGCTTCCGGGTAGACCTTGCCCTGCTCCAGCACCATAATCTTGCAGATCGCGTCGTAACGCTCGCGTATCAGATCGGCGGCCTTGCGCATGATCTTGGCGCGGTCGTAGGCCGCGGTGGCGCGCCACACCGCAAAACCCTTCTGCGCCGCCGCCAAAGCCTCGTCGAGATCGGCTTTGCTGGCATGCGGCAGCCGCGCCAGCGGCTTTTCGGTCGCCGGGTTGAGCACGTCTTCGCCCTTGCGACCGTCGCCGCCGAGCCATTTGCCGCCGATGAACAGTTCGAGATTGCCGTACATGACGTCCTCGCTTGAGCTTTTTTGCAGGGTTCCCGTTGACCCAAGGATTAGCAGGTTTCCGCAGCCGATTCACCCTCGGCAAACGTTCCCCGGATGCGGTGCAGCACGAAGTGGTGCACCGCTGATCCGGGGTCTTCGCAAGCATTGCGCCGAGCTTGTGACGATCCCGGGTCTGCAGCGCACCGCTACGCGCTGCGCTGCGCCCGGGAAACGCGGCATGCTTTATTCCGACCGCGTCGGGTCGATCACGAAATTGGTAAAACCGCCGTTGCGGTGATCCATGCCGGCGAGCACCTCGTTGACTTTCGACAACGGCGAAACGCGATGCTCGAGCACGGAAAGATTAAGCGTACCGGCGGCCGCCATGGCGGCCATGTCCTCGCCTTCGGCGGTGGTAAACCACACCGAGCCGCCGATACCGATGCGGTTCGTCATCATCCAGAACGCATTGATCGGCAGCGTTTCCAGAACCGCGCCGACGTTGAGTGCATAACCGCCGCGGCGCAGGCAGAACAGCGCGCGTAGGATCGCGGTTGCTGGCGCGCCGGGCGGCAGACAATCGAGCACGACGTCGACGCCGTAGCCGTCCGTTTCCTTCTTCGCCCAGGCAACCAGAGGATCGGCTCCCCCTCCCTTCCCTCCCCCGCTTGCGGGGGAGGGTTGCGTGGGGGCCTCCGGCACCGAGAAAACCTCAATCCGCTCCGGTGCCAGTTTCTTGACGCGCTCCAGCAGCGCGGCATTGCGGCCGGTGCCGAGAATTTTCGTGACGCCCATGGCGAGCGCCAATAGCGCGGCATTGAGACCGAGTTGGCCGCTGATGCCGTTGATCAACAGCGTGCGGCCGGGGCCGGCGCCAAGTTTGCGCAACGCCGAATAAGCGGTGCCGAAATAGCCGAGCCGCGCCGCCGCCTCGAAGCTCACATTGTCGGGCAGCTTGACCAGCGCACTGACCGGCGCGGTGATGAACTGCGCCAGGCCGCCATACGGATAGGCGCGCATGATCTCCTGCGAGCGGCCGAAATAGCCCTGCAGCGTAAAGCTCGGGCAATCGAGCGGCTCGCCGCTGCGGCACATCCGGCACGAGCCGCAGGAGCGCGCCGGATTGACATAGACGCGATCGCCCGGCCGCACGTTGAGCACTTGCTCGCCGACCTTCGCCACCACGCCCGCCGGATCGAGGCCGAAAATCGCCGGCAGCGGCGGCATCATCTTGTTGTCCGGCGTCAGCGTGCCGAAGAAATTACTCACTACGCGCGCCAGATTGGGCACCACGCCGCACGCCTTGACTTCGACCAGCACGTCGGTCGGCCGCGGTTCCGGCACCTCGATGCGGTCGA
>JASHWN010000315.1 GCA_030044035.1 Xanthobacteraceae bacterium | reverse complement strand
AAGAATTATCGTAATCGTTGCCGGTCGACTGCGACAACGCCGTCGTCAGGTAATAGGCGCCGATCGCGGCGAGCAGCGCGCTCGCGATCGTCACGCTGGCATACGAACCGGCAATCGCAGCCGCCGCGAGCGCGGTGCAGCCGCAAGCGATCAAGATCACGTCGCGCCACGCCAGCGTACGGACGCCGACCAATTGCCGGGCGCGCAGCGCGACGATCGGATTGAACAGGGCGACGGACAGGATCATGGCGGCGGGAATCGCGACCGGCCCGAGCCATGGCGCCAGCCCGAATGGCGCCGTCATCAGCACCGCAAACGATGAGGCCGTGACCACAAGCGCGACGTTGGCCTGCCCGGCGATGATCAAGAGCCGGTCCGATGTGGCGTAGAACGCGGCGATGAATGAAGGGATTGCCAGCCAGATCAGCGGCGTGCGCGCATCCAGGTAATTGCCGAGGAGCGGCAACAAAACCGGCGCCATGAGCAGGACGCCGGCGATGGTCACCGCAACGGAGCCGATGGCGAGCCGCCGGCACATGTCGAATTCGCGATGCAGGCCGCTCTCGTCCTTGACCGCGAGCAGCCTGCCGGCGCGCGGCGCAAAGCGCTTGAGCAGAGCAAGCTCGAAGAACGTGAACAGCGCGGCAAGCCGCGCCGCGACCGCGTAATCGGCGACCGTCGCCGAGGGAAACAGCAAGCTCGCGATCACGATGTCGGCGGCGCCAAGCTGATTGGCAAACAGCGTTGCCACCACGAACTTGCCGCAATACGAATAATCCCAGCGCGCCCAGCGCTGCCAGCCGGCGACGTCGCGGCTCGCCATGCGCCGGGCCAGCACCAGCCATGGCAGCAGCACCGACAGCGTCAGCACGTGCGCCACGTAGACGCTCGGCAGATGCAACAGCGCAACCAGCGGCAGGAGCACGATACGCACGGCGCTCGGCGCAACGTCGCCCCAGAAAATCGATTCGGCGACCCGTGACCGCCCCTCCAGCGCGCCGGTGGCGATGGCCAACAGCGTGGTGAAGACGACGAACGGCGCCAGCTGCTGCAGCCAAACGGCGAGCGACGGTTTGCCGAGCGCGGCGGCGACCGGTTGGGCCGCGAGCACCGTAGCGAGCGCGATGGCGCCCGACGGAATGCCGCCCACCAGCGCCGAAAAGCGCTGCAGCCTGATCTCCGCCACCCGGTCGTCGCGCTGCCGCGAAACGTGAAACAGCAAAACCAGCGAGCCGCCGATGCCCAGCGCCAGTCCGGTCAGCCGGTAGAACCCGAACGCCGTCATCAGATCGCCGAAACTCTGCTTCGGCAGCAAGCGGCTCAGCATGATGAGCACGACGAATTGCGAGGCGAGCCCGAACACGCGGGCGCCCGAGCCGACGACCAGAATATCGAGATAGACGCGCAGCGGCCCGCTCGACAGAGTGCCAAACAATTTGCTGATCGAGCGCGCTAAAGCCATCTGCAGGTTTTGCCAAACGCCGAAAACCGTGGCCGCATAGATACATCACATCGAAGCAACATCGCGGGCTTGGCGGATCGTTTGCTTCTTTAGGTTAACGGGCGCGGCGCGCGCGAGGCTACGGGCTTTACCTTAACCGACGGTTTGCATCGACTTCGCTCGATCGGGCTGGCAGCATTTTCGCCTTCGCGCAGTGCCGGGCGCCGCTCTGACGATTTGCCGCCGCGGCGCGCCTATCTGGACATTGAGGTGGAGGTGCGGATTTGAGTTACGATTCGCTGTTGACCGAAGCCGAGTTCGCAAAGTTCGCGCCCAATGCCGAGGTGCTGCGTTATATCGAGCTGACGCGGCAGCGGCTCGGTCTGCAAAGAAACGAGATGAAAGTGCTCGATTGGGGCAGTGGGCGCGGCGAGTACGTGCTTTGGTTGCGCGATGCCGGTTATGACGCCTATGGCGCCGAAATCCGCGCCGAAGCGGCGGAGCGCGGCAAAGATCTGTTTCGCACCCGCAACCATGATTTCGGTCAAATCGTCAAGCTCATCGGTCCCGACTGCCGCACCGACTTGCCGGCCGCCGCATTTCATTTCGTGTTCACCCATTACGTGCTCGAACACGTCGCCGACATCGATGCCGTGACGCGCGAAATCGCGCGCGTGACGGCGCCCGGCGGCTACGGCTTCCACGTCTATCCGGGCAAGCTGCGGCTCATCGAGCCGCATCTGTTCATGCCATTCGTCCACTGGTTGCCGAAGAGTCCGTTGCGCAAGTGGGCGATCAGAGCGTTTCTCGCCTGCGGAATCGAGCCGCGATGGGAATGGCTCGCCAAGGAGAATGCACAGAGAAAAACCGCCGCCTATCACGATTTCTGCATGCAGGAGACATTTTATCGTCCGTTCTACGAGGTGCGCGGCAGTTTCAGCAATGTGGGCTTCGAAGTGACCTCGGTTTCCGCCGATCACCCCTTGCTGCGCCGGCTGCGCGCGATTCCCCGGCCGCTCGTCGAGTTTCCGGTCAGGCTGTTTCAGACCGTCGAGATCATCGTCCGCAAGCCGCAACCCGCACCCTTGGGCGCGTAGCTCGCGGGGCCGTTCGCGGTTACGCGCCGTTTATGTTTCGGACTTTTTCGAGCGCCGGATCCGGCCTGCACCGGCCGGGCGGCGACCTTACCGAACTTTAAGGCTCCGGCCCTAGCACAACGGCTTTCAGAACTAGCGCCGGCAAGGTATAGCTGGCGGGATGAGCGGATCGGCAAAAGGGGGCAAGTCCCGGCGGATTCTGTGGGCGGCCATCGGGTTTGCGGTGCTAGCCCTCGTCGCCGGCGTCGCGATTCCCCGGCTGACCAGGCCACTGCCCGCCCATGCGGCGGCGCAGCCTTCCGTCCCGGTCGTCGCCACCATCGCCGGGCAACGTGACGTTCCGATCTACTATGACGCCCTCGGCACCGTCATGGCCTTCAACACCGTGGCGATCCGGGCTCAGGTCACCGGCCAGATCGTCTCGGTCGACTTTCGCCAGGGCCAGGACGTCAAGCAAGGCGACGTGCTCGCCAAGATCGATCCCGCTCCGTTTCAGGCCGCGCTCGACCAGGCGGTGGCAAAGAAGGCCCAAGACGAGGCGCAGTTGATCGATGCGCAAAAAGATTTGCAGCGGTTTAAGACGCTGGTGCTGCGCAACGCCGAGACGCAGCAGAACGTCGACGCGCAACAGGCGAAGGTCGATCAATTCAAGGCCATGATCGACGCCGACCAGGCCGCGATCGAGGCCGCGCGCACTCAGCTCGGCTTCACCACCATAGCGGCGCCGATCGGCGGCGTAGTCGGATTCCGGCAGATCGACATCGGCAACATCATCCATCCCACCGACGCCAATCCGCTCACCGTTCTCACCCAGATCAAGCCGAGCTACGCGGTGTTCACGCTGCCGCAGACAGATCTCGGACCGGTACGCGAGGCGATGTTGCGCGGCCCCGTCGAGGTGCTTGCTTTCGATCAAGACGACGCGAAGCAGCTGGCGCAGGGCGAACTGCTTCTCATCGACAACCAGATCGACCAGAGCACCAGCACGATCCACCTAAAGGCGCAGTTTCCCAATGCGGACGAGCGACTTTGGCCGGGCGAGTTCGTGCACATCCACACACTGGTCACGACCCGCAAGAATGCCGTCACGGTTCCCACGGTGGCCGTGCAGCGGGGCCCCGATGGTTACTACGTGTGGGTGATCAAGCCCGACGACACGGTGGAGCAGCGCGCGGTCCAGGCGCAGATCGTCGACGAGAGCACGACGGTGATCCGCCAGGGCCTCAGCGCCGGCGAGCGCGTCGTCGCCGACGGACAGTCGCGGCTTGACGTCGGCACTCACGTCGTCATTCGGCCGGCGCCGGCCTCCCCGCAACACGCCGACCAAGGCTGATGAACGTCTCCGAGACATTCATTCGACGGCCGATCGCCACGTCGCTGCTGATGGCCGCGCTGGCCCTGGTCGGCATCGTGGCGTTTCCGCTGCTGCCCGTGGCGCCGCTGCCGCAGGTCGATTTTCCGACGATTCAGGTCACCGCCACGCTTACCGGCGCCAGCCCGGCAACCATGGGCGCGACGGTGGCCACTCCGCTCGAGCGCCAGTTCGGCCAAATCGCCGGCGTGACGCAGATGAGCTCGGTGAGTTCGCTCGGCTCAACCGTGGTCACACTGCAATTCGACCTCAACCGCAACATCGACGGCGCCGCCGGCGACGTGCAGTCGGCAATCACGGCGGCCGGACCATATCTGCCGAAAAATCTCACCTCGCCGCCGACCTACAAGAAGGTCAACCCGGCGGATTCGCCGATCCTGATCGTAGCGGCGGACTCCACCACGCTGCCGCTGACCAAGGTGGACGATTTCGCCGAGAACGTCGTCGCCACGCAGATTTCTCAGATCAGCGGCGTGGCCCTGGTCGCCATCGGCGGCCAGCAACGGCCGTCCATTCGCGTGCAGGTCGATCCGGCCAAGCTGACGGCGCGCGGGCTGACGCTCGAGGACGTGCGCGCCGCGCTGCTCGGCGCTACGACGGATGCGGCCAAAGGGACCATGTTGGGCCACCTCCAGAACTACACCATTGCCGACAACGATCAGCTGACCGAGGCGGAGCCCTACAATGACGTCATCATTGCCTATCGCAATGGCGCGCCCGTCCGCGTGCGCGATATCGGCCAGGCGCTGGATGGGCCTCAAGATGTGACCTTGGGCGCGTTGCACCGCGACCACACCGCCGTGATGCTGCTGGTGTTCAAGCAGCCGGGCGCCAACGTCATCGATACGGTCGACAACATCAAGGCCGCCTTGGCGACGATGCATTCGGTGATCCCGCCGGGCATCCATCTCGACACCGTCGTCGACCGGACCCAGACCATCCGCGCCGCGGTCAAAGACGTCGAATTCACCTTGGGCCTGTCGTGCGTGCTGGTCGTGCTGGTGATCCTGCTGTTCCTGCGCAGCATCAACGCCACGCTCATTCCCGGCGCTGCGGTGCCCTTGTCGCTGCTTGGCGCTGTCGCGATCATCTACCTTGGCGGCTTCAGCCTCGACAATCTTTCGCTGATGGCCCTGACCATCGCCGTCGGCTTCGTCGTCGACGACGCCATCGTGGTGGTGGAGAACATTTTCCGTCACCTCGAGGCCGGTACGACTCCGCTGCAATCCGCCGTCAAGGGCGCGCGCGAGATCGGGTTCACAGTTCTCTCGATCAGTATTTCGCTTATTGCCGTGTTCATCCCGCTCTTGTTGATGAGCGGCGTCGTCGGACGCTTGTTCCACGAATTCGCGATCACCGTCATTGCCGCAATTCTGGTGTCGGTCGTGGTGTCGCTGACATTGACGCCGATGCTCTGTTCGCGCTTCCTGGTGAGCGAGCATGACCGCGTCCACGGCCGCCTCTATCGCGCCGTCGAATGGGGCTTTGACACGCTGTTGGGCGGCTACCGGCGCGGGCTCGATGTCGTACTGCGCCACCAGTTTTTGACGCTGCTGGTGTTCATCGCGACAGTCGGCCTGACCGGCGTGCTGTTCGTGAGCATTCCGAAGGGATTTTTCCCGACCCAGGATACCGGGATGATCCTGGGCATTTCGGAAGCCGGCCAGGATGTTTCGCCCGACAAGATGAAGGAAATCCAGCGCCAGCTCTCCGACGTGATCGCCCGCGATCCGGACGTCTCCGATTTCGGCTCGTTCTTCGGCCCGAGCTACGGCAACACGCAGAATACCGGCCGCTTCGTCATCGGCTTGAAGCTGCGCGATGATCGCAAGGCGTCGGCCTCACAGATCATCGACCGGCTGCGTCCGCAACTCGCTGCCGCGGTCCCGGGCGCCAAGCTGTTCCTGCAGCCCGCCCAGGACATTACCGTCGGCGGACGCATTGCCCGCGGCCAGTTCCAATATGTCCTGCAAGACCCCGACCTGCAGCAGCTGAACACCTGGGCGCCGCGCCTGATGGCGAAGCTCAAGACGCTGCCGCAATTGGCCGATGTTGCCACCGACGCGGAAAACCAATCGCCGCTGCTCACCATCACCATCAATCGCGACGCCGCCGCCCGCTTCGGCATCCTGCCGCAGGTCATCGACAACACGCTCGACGACGCGTTCGGCCAGAACGATGTGACGCAGTACTTTACCAACAACTCTTACTACGTCGTGCTCGAAGTGCTGCCGCAACTGCAGGGCAGACTGCAGACGCTCAACGAGCTTTACATCAAGGCGCCGACCACCGGGCAGCTCATTCCGCTCTCCACCCTGGTCAACGTTGACACCAGCCATATCGGGCCGCTCTTGGTGTCGCATTC
>JASHWN010000314.1 GCA_030044035.1 Xanthobacteraceae bacterium | reverse complement strand
CGATGAAATAGCCGTCGTGCAGCGCGATGCGCTCGAGCTCCATGGCGACGTCGAGCAGCGGATCGTTGCGGCCGAGCTCGTGCAAGACCTCGTGGCAGGTCTTCTGCATGATCTTCGCGCGCGGGTCGTAGTGCTTGTAGACGCGGTGGCCGAAGCCCATCAGGCGGAACGAATCCTTCGGGTCCTTGGAGCGCTTGATGTATTCGGGAATGCGGTCGACCGAGCCGATCTCGCCCAGCATTTTCAGCGCCGCCTCGTTGGCGCCGCCATGGGCCGGCCCCCACAGGCAGGCGATGCCGGCGGCGATACAGGCGAACGGATTGGCACCGGTCGAGCCGGCGAGCCGCACCGTCGAGGTCGATGCGTTCTGCTCATGATCGGCGTGCAGGGTGAAAATGCGGTCCATGGCGCGCGCCAGCACCGGATTGGGCTTATACTCCTCGCACGGCACCGCAAAGCACATGCGCAAGAAATTCGAGGCGTAATCGAGGTCGTTCTTCGGATACATGAACGGCTGGCCGATCGAATATTTGTAGGCCATCGCCGCGAGCGTCGGCATCTTGGCGATCATGCGGATGGACGCGATCATCCGCTGGGTCGGATCGGTGATGTCGGTGGAGTCGTGATAGAACGCGGAGAGCGCGCCGACGCAACCGACCATCACCGCCATCGGGTGGGCGTCGCGCCGGAACCCCTGGAAGAACCGGCTCATCTGTTCGTGGACCATCGTGTGATGGATCACGCGATCGACGAAGTCGGCCTTCTGCGCCGCGTTGGGCAATTCGCCGTAGAGCAGGAGATAACAGGTCTCGAGAAAATCGCCGTGCTCGGCCAAATCTTCGATCGGATAGCCGCGATAAAGCAGGACGCCTTCGTCGCCGTCGATATAGGTGATCTTGGATTCGCAGGCGCCGGTCGAGGTAAAGCCGGGATCGTAGGTGAAGCGGCCGGTTTCGGCGTAGAGCTTGCTGACGTCGATCACCTCCGGCCCGATGGTGCCGTCGTAGACCGGAAACGACCAGCTCTGGTCGCCGACCGTCAGCTTGGCCGTCTTGATGTTGGCGCCGGATTTAGCGTCCATGATCGTCTATCCTCGATGCGGGGCAGCCGGAATTGTTGGTAGGCGCGGCGAAAGCCGGCCCTATAGCCCGGTTCCCACTGGGGTAGCCCAAGCCCGTGTGCACTGCAAGATATTGGGCGGGCGCGGCGATTGCGAGGGGCGCGCGCTGTCAACGCGCGGTAAATGCGAGCAAAACCGCCCGGCGCTCGGCTCAACCCGCGGCCACCTTGATGGCGTCGTCGTCGACCTGATCTGCGATCCGCCCGAGGCTCTCGTCTTTGCCGAGTATGGCCAGCACCTCGAAGATGCCGGGGGAGGTGGTGCGCCCGGTCAGCGCTGCCCGCAGCGGCTGGGCAATGGCGCCGAGTTTGAGGCCTTTACGCTCGGCGAAGCTGCGCACGACCTGCTCGGCCGCTTCGGCCGTCCACGGCGCGATGGCGGCGAAGCCGCGTGCGACCTCGCCCAACAGCATCTTCGCTTCCGGGCTGAGCAGCGCCTTGGCTTTGTCATCAAGCGGAATGGGGCGCGCGGCAAGGAGAAAATGAGCGCCGTCAATGAGATCGAGCAAGGTCTTGGCGCGCTCCTTCAGGCTTGGCATGGCCGCCAGCCACTGCCGGCGCAGCTCCGTCGTCAGCTTTGCCGAAAGCGCTGAGCCATCGGCGATGTGCGGCAGCAGCGCCTCGATGGCGGCGAGCAGGTCGCCGTCCGCGCTCTGTCGGATGTAATGGCCGTTGAGGCTTTCCAGCTTGGCGAAGTCGAACCGCGCCGGCGACCGGCCGATCTGCGGCAGGTCGAACGCCGCGATCATTTCGTCGGTCGAGAAAATCTCCTGGTCGCCGTGGCTCCAGCCGAGCCGCACCAGATAATTGCGCAACGCCGCCGGCAAGTAGCCCATGGCGCGATAGGCGTCGACGCCGAGCGCGCCGTGCCGCTTGGAGAGTTTGGCGCCGTCGGGACCGTGGATCAGCGGGATGTGCGCCATCGCCGGCACCGGCCAGCCGAGCGCGTCGTAGATCTGCTTCTGCCGCGCCGCGTTGGTCAAATGATCGTCGCCGCGGATGATGTGGGTGATGCCCATGTCGTGATCGTCGACCACGACGGCGAGCATGTAGGTCGGCGTGCCGTCGGAGCGCAACAGCACGAGGTCGTCGAGATTTTCGTTCTGCCAGACGACGCGGCCTTGGACCTGATCCTCGATGACGGTTTCGCCGGTAAGCGGCGCCTTGAGCCGGATGGCCGGCTTGGCGCCGGGCGGCGCCTCACCTGGATCGCGGCCGCGCCAGCGGCCGTCGTAAAGCTTGGCGCGGCCCTCGCGGCGCGCCGCCTCGCGCATCTGCGCCAATTCCTCGGGGCTGGCGTAGCAGCGATAGGCATGGCCGGAGGCCAGCATCTGCTCGGCGACCTCGCGATGGCGCGCCGAGCGGGCGAATTGATACACCGCCTCGCCGTCCCACTGGATGCCGAGCCAGGTGAGGCCGTCGATGATGGCGTCGATCGCGGCCTGCGTCGAGCGCTCGCGGTCGGTGTCTTCGATGCGCA
>JASHWN010000034.1 GCA_030044035.1 Xanthobacteraceae bacterium | reverse complement strand
ACGAGCGTCATGCCTTCGCGCTCGACCGCGCCGATCAGCTTGCTGATCTGGCGGCGATGCAGCAACAGCTTGCGCGGCCGCTTCGGCGCATGATTGAAGCGGTTCGCCTGCAGGTATTCGGGAATGTTGGAATTGATCAGCCAGATCTCGCCGCCGCGGGCATCGGCGTAGGATTCGGCGATCGTCACCTTGCCCTGGCGCAGCGATTTGACCTCAGTGCCGGTCAGCGCAAGCCCGGCCTCCATGGTTTCGTCGATGAAATAGTTGAATCGCGCCTTGCGGTTGTCGGCAACGACGCGAAGCTTGCGTTCCGCTTTGGCCGCCATGCCTGCCCAGCGCTACCGGCTCTTCAACGCATCGCGGATTTCAGCCAATAGCTGTTCCTCACGCGACGGCGCGGGCGCGGCGGGCGGCGGCTCCGGTTTCTTCAAGCTATTGATAGCCTTGACCACGAGAAAGAGTGCAAAGGCGATGATGAGAAAGTTAATGATAAGAGTGAGGAAGTTACCCCAAGCGAGCACGGCTCCCTGCTTTCTCGCGTCGGCAAGGGCGCCAGCCGTGATTTTCGAAGAGAGCGGGAGAAAATAGTTCGAAAAGTCGAGCCCGCCGGTGACGGCCCCGATCGCCGGCATGATGATGTCAGCGACCAGCGAATTGACCACGGCGCCGAACGCGGCACCGATCACGACCGCCACCGCAAGATCGACGACGTTGCCGCGCATGGCGAATTTTTTGAATTCTTCGAGCATGGAAGCCCTCGCTCAATCAGCCATGCGACCGGTCGCGGCGTAGCGGGTGCGAACAATGCGCCGCGCGACGGCGTGTCAGTTGATCAACCCGGCATGCACCATGGCGTCGCGCACCGCCGCGCGCGTCTTCTCGGCGACCGGCACCATCGGCAGCCGCACCGTCTCGGCGCACCGGCCGACCACCGACAGCGCGTATTTCACCGGCGCCGGATTGGCTTCGATGAACAGCGCAATGTGCAGCGGGAGGAGCTTGTCCTGATATCGCAGTGCGGCTGCGAAGTCGCCCTTCAGGCAACAAGCCTGGAATTCGGCGCACAGCCGCGGCGCCACGTTGGCGGTGACGGAGATGCAGCCGTGGCCGCCATGGGCCATGTAGCCGAGCGCCAGCGCATCATCGCCGGACAGCTGGTTGAAATCGGGACCCATGGCGGCGCGCTGCTGCGAAGCGCGCACCACGTTGCCGGTGGCGTCCTTGACGCCGGCGATGTTTTTCAGCTCGAACAGCCGCGTCATGGTGTCGACCGACATGTCGATCACCGAGCGCGGCGGGATGTTGTAGATGATGATCGGAATGCCGATCGCGTCGTTGACCGCCTTGAAATGCTGGTAGAGACCTTCCTGGGTCGGCTTGTTGTAGTAGGGCGTGACCACGAGCACCGCATCGGCGCCGGCTTTTTCGGCGTGCTGGGCCAGCGCGATCGCTTCCTTGGTCGAATTCGAACCGGCGCCGGCGAGGACCGGCACGCGGCCGCGCGCCTCTTCGATGCACCATTCGACGACCTCCTGGTGCTCCTCATGTGACAGCGTCGGGCTTTCACCGGTGGTGCCGACCGGCACCAGGCCGTTGGTGCCTTCGGCGATCTGCCAATTGACCAGATCGCGGAACGCCTTTTCATCCACGCTGCCGTTCTTGAACGGCGTGACAAGCGCAGTGAACGAGCCCCGGAAGCTGGTCTTGGCGGTCATGGCACCGATCTCCGCCGGTCGGCCGTGCAGGTCAGAACGCCTGCGGCAAAGCGACCGGCCATGTGGCAATAAATATCGGGTCCAGAGCAGCCTTAAAAGACCCCCGGCCCGAATCAGGGGATTGCCACTGCAGGCGGCGGTGGACGGCGCCGCGCTTTTGCCGTGAAAACCTTGGATTCGTGTAGGGTGGAACGATGCTGCGGCTCCCCCCGGTTAGGGGTTCCTCAATCTCGACCATCCAAGACCGTGGCTTAAGGCCCAAACGGCTGCCGCCGGCGGAGGACGAACCAGTGACTGCTGCTCGGCTCATCGCGGTCTTGCCGGCAATTGGGCTCTGTCTCGGCATCTGGGCCGGGTCGCTCTCGGCGGCGCAAGACGGTCCGAAGCCGGCACCGAAGTCGCACCGGGCCGCGACAGCCGAGAAAACCGCCAAGACCAGCAAAACCATCCAGGCTGAGAAGGCCAGCAAGACCGAGACAGGAAAGAAGACCGAGAAAACCAACGACGCCGCGAAGCGCAAAGAAACCCATCCAGCCGCAACGGCGCGTAAGGGCAGGGCCTCCCCGGCCGCATCTGCCGCCCACGGCGGCGCGGCACGGGTTTCGAACGCAGGCCCGGCCCCGGCTCCGCCGCCAGCGGCGAGCTTTACCGCCCCGGTGGTACGAAACGGTCCGCCGCTTGCCGTTGCCGAAGCCACTGCGACGTCCCCGCTCGATCTTACGGCGGTCAAAGCGGCCATCAGCATGGTCCACAAGGACCGCGCCGACGACGCCACCAATATCGAGCACACCATCTCGGATGCACTGGCCCGCAAGCTGGTCGAATGGACCATCCTGCGCAGCGACGACTCGAGCGTCGATTTCGCACGTTACGCCGCCTTCATCGCCGCCAACCCGACTTGGCCGAGCCTCGTCACGTTGCGCCGCCACGCCGAGGCCGCGCTGTGGCAGCAGCAGGTCGATGCGCAGACCACGCTCAACTATTTCCGCGACCAGGAGCCGCTGAGCGCCAAGGGCTATTTCGCGCTGGCGCAGGCGTATCTGGCCAAGGGCGACGTCGGCCGCGCCGCCGCCGCGGTGCACACCGCCTGGCAGCT
>JASHWN010000033.1 GCA_030044035.1 Xanthobacteraceae bacterium | reverse complement strand
GCGATGTTGTTTCGCGATCAGGTTGCCGGCGAGCGGCGCTGGCCGCGGCCGCGCTACGTCATCGCAACGGCGGCGGCGATCGGCGGTTTCGCGGCGCTTGCCATCGCCACCGGCACCGAGCCGCGCATCGCGGCGATCTTCGTTGCCTCGGCCGCTGGCATTTTTCTGTTGCTGCGCATCGTTGCGCTCGCCGTCATGGCAATGGCGCGGCGGGTCAAGCGGCCGCGCTCGACGGCGCTGCGCCTCGCCATCGCCAATGTGCATCGGCCGGGCGCGCTCACGCCCACCATCATGCTCTCGCTCGGCGTCGGCTTGGCGCTGCTCACGACCGTGATCGAAATCGACGGCAATTTGCATCGCGAGTTCACCGCGGCGCTGCCCGAGAAGGCGCCGTCGTTTTTCTTCGTCGATATTCCGGCGGCCGACGCCGCGCGTTTCGACGCCTTCGTCGGCACCCAGGCGCCGGGCGCAAGCCTCGAGCGGGTGCCGATGCTGCGCGGCCGCATTGTGGCGGCGAACGGCGTCGCGGCCGACGATCTGAAGCCGGCGGCAGGCTCGCGCTGGGTGCTGCGCGGCGACCGCGGCATCACCTACGCGGCGGCGGTGCCGCCGGGCTCGCGCGTCGTCGACGGCCAGTGGTGGAACGCCGATTATTCCGGCGAGCCGCTGGTTTCGGTCGAGAGCAAGTCGGCCCACGATATCGGTCTGAAAGTCGGCGACACGCTGACCGTCAACGTGCTCGGCCGCAACGTCACCGCACGTATCGCCAACCTGCGCGCAGTCGATTGGGAGAATCTCGGCATCAATTTCGTGCTGGTGTTTTCGCCGGGTTCGTTCGCCGGCGCCCCGCACAACGACATCGCCACGCTGACCTTCGCGGATGGCGGCACCGCCGCCGAGGAGACGGCGCTCATCAAGGCGCTGGCCGACGCGTTCCCGACAGTCACTGCCGTGCGGGTGAAAGACGCGCTCAACACCATCGACGCGATGGTGAGCAAGCTCATCCTGGCACTGCGCGGCGCGAGCGGCGTCACGCTCATTGCCGCCGCGCTGGTGCTCGGCGGCGGGCTCGCGGCGAGCCAGCGCTTCCGCATTTACGATGCGGTGGTGCTGAAAACCTTCGGCGCGACGCGGGCGCGGTTGCTCGCCGCCTATACGCTGGAATATGCCCTGATCGGCGCGGCGACCGTGCTGATCGGCATCGCGCTCGGCTCGCTTGCCGCCGGCCTGGTCGTGACCCGGATCATGGAATTTCCGTTCGTGTTCGTGCCGAGCGAGGCGGCGGCGGCGGCGCTGTTCGCGCTTTTCGTCACACTGGCGCTGGGGCTTCTCGGCACATTTGCGGCGCTCGGCCGCAAGCCCGCCCAGGTCTTAAGGAATCTGTGACGGGGCACCGGCCCGCCAAGGCCCATGAACGGCTTGTAACGGTTGCAATTTCGACCGTCGCCCATCTGGCGGAACGGGTCCTTTAGCACTACATTCCCGGCGCGTTCCAGGCGCGCATGCTTGCAGCCGAACGCAAAAGCCCGGCCCCGCCGGGCCAAACCCAGGGGTATTTCCTCATGTCCGACTTCGATCGGAATTACGCCGCCACCCGGCCCGGCGTGCGCGCCGACCAAGTGGCGATCGACGCGGGTCTGCGCGCCTACATGATCCGCGTTTACAACTACATGGCCAGCGGCGTGGCGCTGACCGGCGTCGTCGCGTGGCTGACCTACACGGCCGCCGTTCAGAACGTCGACGGTCGGCTTGTTCTGACGCCGTTTGGTCAGGCGATCTATGGCGGCCCGGCCGCGCTCATCCTTCTGTTCGGCACGCTCGGCCTGGTGTTTTTCCTGAGCTTCCGCATCAGCCGCCTGCAGCCGGGGACGGCGCTCGCACTGTTCATGGCCTATGCGGGGCTGCTCGGCCTGATGCTGTCGTCGATCTTCCTGAGCTATACCGGCGCCTCGATCACCCGCACCTTCTTCATCTCGGCGGCGTCGTTCGGCGCACTCAGCCTCTACGGCTACTCGACCCAGCGCGACCTGTCGCCGATCGGCTCGTTCATGGTCATGGGCCTGTTCGGCCTGATCCTCGCCATGCTGGTCAACCTCTTCCTCAAGAGTTCGGGTCTCGAGTTCGCCATCTCGGTGATCGGCGTCCTGATCTTCGCCGGGCTCACCGCGTGGGACACCCAGCGCATCAAGGAAATGTACAGCGCGGCGGATGACGGCACCGTGATCGGCCGCAAGGCCGTGATGGGCGCGCTCGCGCTCTATCTCGACTTCATCAACCTGTTCCTGTTCCTGCTGCGCTTCATGGGCGACCGGCGCTGAACACTGCAAACGCAACGGCCTTCGGCGCCCCGGGAATCCCCTTCCCGGGGCGTTTTCTTTGCGCAAGTGGTCCGGCCGCAGCGATGACCCCATTGAGCATTCGTCCCGCCGTCGCCGCCGATATTGCGGCGATCACGCGCATCTACCGCCATGCCGTCGAGCACGGCACGGCGTCGTTCGAGCTCGAGCCGCCGGACCAGGCCGAAATGGCGCGCCGGCTGCAGGCGCTGCTGCAGAACGGCTATCCGTATCTCGTTGCCGAGCGCGCCGGAACCATTGCCGGCTACGCTTATGCGGGCGCCTATCGCGCGCGTCCCGCCTACCACTGGAGCGTCGAGGATTCGATCTACGTCACGCCGGATATGCAGCGCCAGCGCGTCGGTTCGCAGCTGCTGACGCACTTGATCGAAGAAGCGGAACGGCGCGGTTTTCGCCAGATGATCGCGGTGATCGGCGATTCGGCGCAGACACCGTCGATTGCCGTGCATGAGCGCGCCGGCTTCATGCACATCGGCACGCTGCGGTCGGTCGGCTTCAAGCACGGCCGCTGGCTCGACACCGTGCTGATGCAGCGCGCGCTCGGCAGCAGCGACGCGACGCCGCCCTCCTAAAACCTCAGCTCGCCACCAAGCGCAGCGAGCGATCGAGCGCGCCGAGCACGCCGTCCAATTCCTGGCCGCGACGGACGATGTGACCGGTTGCCGAGATCACGCTGTAGGCGCCCTGGCGGCGCTCCAGACGCGGGTTCTTCTCGATGCGATAGATCGGCACCTCGCTGGAATGCCGGAAGACCGAAAAGACCGCGCGGTCTCTGAAAAAATCGATGGCGTAGTCGCGCCACTCGCCGGCGGCGACCTTGCGGCCATAAAGTCTCAAGATGCGGTCGAGTTCGCGCCGGCTGAACGTCACCTTGCTGGCGGGGACGGGCGCGCGAAACTCCCCTCCGCGCCGGGGTGCCCCAATGCGTTCCACGCGATGGGGACCCCGCAACTGGCTTGGTTCGATTCCGCCGAGATCCATCCGGCGCCTCCTTGGTGTTGCGGTTGTCGTCGCGGTGTCATGATCGCGCCGCCGCACGGCGCCCGCAAGGGCTTCGTGCGCGGCAAAAGGCCGGGCGCGGCCGGAAGGCGAGGAGGGGGGCTTGGCGGCTGGAAACAACCAGCCGCACCGGTACTGCGGCATTTTTGACCGGCGGAATCACGGCTTCGTTAAGCAAATCATAATGCAGCCCCAATTCGGCCAAGCACGCGCCAAGCTCACTTGCGACATGGCCGATTGTTGCCTCACGGCCCGGTCCGGCTCGTATTCCGGATTCCTCAGCCCCCCAGCCCCCCGGGGTGCGGACGGACCGGGCCAGAGTAAGCGTACGGTTCAATCCCCCAATTCTGGCCGGCACCCGCCGGCCTTTTTTCTTTTCGGATCACGGACGGGATTGGATGGATGACGGACGGAAAGCCGGCCGCCGCCGTCGCGAATGCGTCAGCCGGATCGATTATGTTTCAAGCAAATAGCGAAAACGAAGGGAGGGCCAAGCGCCGCTCAGCGGACGTTGCTCGTCCTTTGCATGTCGTCACTGATGTGGCTTCCGATCGGCAGCAGCGCCGCGCCCAGCACCGCTCCCGGCTTCTCGCGCGTCCCTTTCTGCACGATGACGGCCGCGGCATCGACATGGCCGTCCTCGATCTGCGACAGCGGTACGCTCCACGTCGATTCACCGCCGCTATAGCCGCCGAGCCTGCGCCAGGCGCGTACCACATTGTGGTAGGTGACGGTTCGCCCGCTGTTTTCGCCGCGGCCGATGGCGACCGCCACGGCGCTGAGCAGCGGGCAAAGCCAAACTTCGGCGTCAACCGGTTCGGCTGGCGCGGCGGGCTCCGGCTTAAGCGTGACGGTCAGATTGCCGCTCGCGGTCGACAGCAGCACGGGAACCGTCATGATCTCGGAGTTGCGGTCGGTCTCGGCGATGGCGCGTTCGATCGCCGCGCGATCGCTGCCGACCACATGCGTGGTGCCGTTGACGACCATCTGCGGCGTGTAGACTTGGCGGTCGCCGCGCTGCCGCGCGTAGGCGCGTTGCCGGATCGAATGTCCCGGCAGCGCCAGCGTATCCTTCCAGCCGAGATAGTCCCACATGTCGATCGGCAGGCTCAGCCCGACGATCGAGGAATCGGCGGCTAATTCGCCGAGCAGCTTGTCGGCCGGCGGGCATGACGAACAGCCCTGGCTGGTAAAAAGCTCGAGCAGGGCCCGCGGCGCCGCTGCCGCGACGCCGTAGCTCGCAAACAACAGAAGGGTAACGACCAATGATGCCGAGGCGAGGCGGCGACGCTGCATTCCAGACTCCACCCCCGCTAGCCACTCGGCAAACCGGCCGTTTCCGTGACAGTCTCGTGACCGGAGCATCGATAACGCGGAAGCCGCTCGCATGCCACTCAATTCGCAGTGAAGCCATGACTGGCACGCAGAGCTTGGGGACCGGCGAACGCCTCAGGCGGCGAGATGGCGCAGCACGTACTGCAGAATGCCGCCGTTCTTGTAATAGTCCAACTCATCCACCGTATCGATCCGGCAGATCAGCGGCACGCGCTTGAGCCCGCCGTCGGCGGCGACGATTTCTGCAAACAAGCGCTGATGCGGCTTGAGGTCGCCGTGCAGGCCGCGAATCGTGACCTGCTCGTCGCCCTTGAGCCCGAGCGTTTGCCACGAGGTGCCCTCTTCGAACACCAGCGGCACCACGCCCATGCCGACCAGGTTGGAGCGGTGGATGCGCTCGAACGACTGCGCGATGACGGCGCGGACGCCGAGCAGCGCCGCGCCCTTGGCGGCCCAGTCGCGCGACGAGCCGGTGCCGTATTCCTTGCCGGCGAACACCACCAGCGGCACGCCCTCGGTCTTGTAGCGCATGGCCGCGTCGTAGATCGTCATGCGCTGGCGCGACGGATAATGGATGGTGTAACCGCCCTCGACGCCCGGCACCATCTGATTTTTGATGCGGATATTGGCGAACGTGCCGCGCACCATCACTTCGTGATTGCCGCGCCGCGTGCCGTATTGGTTGAAGTCGCGCGGCCGCACCTGATGATCGCGCAAGTACTCGCCGGCCGGGCTCTCTTCCTTGATCGATCCGGCCGGCGAGATGTGGTCGGTCGTGATCGAGTCGAGGAACAGGCCGAGGACGCGCGCGTCGACGATGTCCTCGATCGGCTGGCTGCGCTTCGGCATGTCCGCGAAATACGGCGGGTTCTGCACATAGGTGGAGCGCTCGTCCCACTTGAACGTCAGGCCGCCCTTCACCGCGATCTTGCGCCAATTGGCGTCGCCCTTGAACACGTCGCCGTATTTGCGGATGAACATCTGTTTGTTGATGCTCTTGCGCATGACCGAGGCGATCTCGCGGCTGGTCGGCCAGATGTCGCGCAAATAGACTTTGTGGCCCTTCTGGTCGGTGCCGAGCGGCGCCTTGGCGACATCGACCTGCATCGAGCCGGCCAGCGCGTAAGCGACGACCAGCGGCGGCGAGGCCAGATAATTGGCGCGCACGTCGGCATTGACCCGGCCTTCGAAATTGCGGTTGCCGGACAGCACCGCCGCGGCGACCAGGTCGTGCTTGTTGACTGCTTCCGATATTTCCTCCGGCAGCGGGCCGGAATTGCCGATGCAGGTGGTGCAGCCGAAGCCGACCAGATTGAAGCCGAGCGCGTCGAGCGATTTCTGCAAGCCGGATTTTTGATAATACTCCTCGACCACTTGCGAGCCGGGCGCGAGCGAGGTCTTGACCCACGGCTTGACGGTCAAGCCCTTCTCGACCGCTTTTTTTGCCAGCAGGCCGGCGCCGATCATCACGCTCGGGTTCGAGGTGTTGGTGCACGACGTGATCGCGGCGATCACCACGTCGCCGTTGCCCAGCGTGAAATTGCGGCCGTCGACCGGAACGCGCTTGTCCATCTCGCCGGACTTGTCGAACTCCCTGTCCATGGCCTGGGCGAAGCCGCTTTTCACCTCCTTGAGCGCGATGCGGTCCTGCGGCCGCTTCGGCCCGGCGAGCGACGGCTCGATCGACGACAATTCGAGCTTGAGCACGTCGGTGAATACCGGGTCCGGCGTGTTCTTGGTGCGGTAGAGGCCCTGCGCCTTGGCGTAGGCGATGACCAGCGCGATCAAGCTCTCCGGCCGTCCGGTGTCGCGCAGATAGCGGATGGTGTCGTCATCGATCGGGAAGAAGCCGCAGGTCGCGCCGTATTCGGGCGACATGTTGCCGAGCGTGGCGCGGTCGGCGATGGTCAGGCCGGCGAGGCCGGGGCCGAAATATTCGACGAATTTGCCGACCACGCCGCGCTTGCGCAGCAGCTGGGTGACGGTGAGGACCAGGTCGGTCGCGGTCATGCCCTCCTTGAGCTTGCCGTTCAAACGCACGCCGATCACTTCCGGCAGCAGCATCGAATAGGGCTGGCCGAGCATGGCGGCTTCGGCCTCGATGCCGCCGACGCCCCAGCCGAGCACCGAGAGGCCGTTCACCATCGTGGTGTGCGAATCGGTGCCGACCAGCGTGTCCGGATAGGCCAGCTCGCTCGCCACCGACTTGTCGGGGAGCGTGATCTTGGCCGGCGAGTTCCACACCGTGCGCGCCAAATATTCGAGGTTGACCTGATGGCAGATGCCGGTGCCGGGCGGCACCACGCGGAAATTCTTAAACGAGCTCTGCGCCCATTTGAGGAACCGGTAGCGCTCCTGGTTCTGCTTGTATTCCTCCTCGACATTGCGCTTGAACGCGTCGCGCTGGGCAAAGAAGTTCACCGCCACCGAGTGGTCGATGACGAGATCCACCGGCACCAGCGGGTTGATTTTTGTCGGATCGCCGCCGAGATGCTCCATCGCGTCGCGCATGGCGGCGAGGTCGACCACGGCGGGCACGCCGGTGAAGTCCTGCATCAGCACGCGCGCCGGCCGGAATGCCAGCTCGCGGTCGGAGGTCTTGTTCTTGAGCCACTGCGCGACGGCCTGGATGTCTTCCTTGGTGACCGAGCGGCCGTCTTCATTGCGCAGCAGGTTTTCCAGCAAGACCTTGAGCGAGAACGGCAGCCGTGAAATCCCTTTGAGCCCGTTCTTCTCGGCCGCCGGAAGGCTGTAATAGGCGTATGTCTTGGAGCCCACCTTGAGCGGCCGCAGGCACTTGAAACTGTCGAGCGAATTCATGTGTTTCTTCCCATCCGCCACGGTCGGGCACCGGAGCAAATCGCAGGTCATTGATTGCCGGAACGGTCGCCGCCGCCCGCTCCCTGCCCGGCCCCGCAGGCGGGGAAAAAACGGCGGGAGACGAATACGGCAGGCCCGATCAGGAGGCCGCGAGCAACAAGTGGCTTATAAGGTCTTTTGCCCAAATGTGCCAGATCAGCAACGAATAGCCGGTATATGCGGATGAGCCGCGCGCCCATTGCGCCGGAGGTGAGCTTGATGCGGCTATCGGCGTCGAATCTGGCCTGCCATCGCGGCGGACGCGAGGTGTTTGCCGGCGTCAGCTTTGCGGTCGCCGCGGGCGAGGTTTTGGCCGTTACCGGCCGCAATGGCGCCGGGAAATCGTCACTGCTGCGCACCGTGGTCGGCCTGGTCCGTGTCGCCCAGGGCAGCCTGACGCTGGAAGGCTGCGACCCGGAGCTGACCATCGCCGAGCAGGCCCATTATCTCGGCCACCAGGACGCGCTCAAACCGTCGCTCTCGGTCGCCGAAAACCTCAAATTCTGGGCCGGTTTTCTCGGCCGCAAGGCGGCCGATATCGCCGCCGCCTTGGCGGCGGTCGGGCTTGATTCGTTGGCCGATCTGCCGGCCGCCTATCTCTCGGCCGGTCAGCGCCGCCGGCTGTCGATCGCCCGGCTCGTCGCCGTCAAGCGGCCGATCTGGCTGCTCGACGAGCCGATGAGCACGCTCGACGCCGCCGCCCAGGACCGGCTTGGCGGCCTGATGCGGGCGCATCTCGCCGAGGGCGGACTTATTCTCGCCGCCACCCATGGGCCGCTTGGCCTCCCGGCGACGCGGGAGCTGCGCCTCGACGAGGTTGGCGGCGCGTCGGCGCAGCCTTCTGCCTCGCAGCAATGGGGCGCGGAGACCAAGCTGTCATGACCTCGCTCGGCGCACTTCTCATTCGCGACATGCGCCTTGCGGTGCGCGTCGGCGGCGGCGCGCTCATCGGCGTGCTGTTCTTTTTGGTCGTGGTCACTTTGGTGCCGTTTGCGGTCGGGCCGGACCTCGCGCTCCTCAAGCGCATCGGTCCCGCGGTGCTGTGGCTTGCGGCCCTGCTGGCCAGCTTGCTGGCGCTCGACCGGCTGTTTGCCGTCGATCACGAGGACGGCTCGCTCGACCTTCTGCTCATGAGCAAGACGCCGCTCGAACTCGTGGTGGCGGTCAAAGGCGTTGCGCACTGGCTGACCACTGGATTGCCACTGGTGGTCGCGGCGCCGTTGATCGGGCTCCTACTCAATCTCGATGCCGCCGCGCAGGCCGGATTGGTGCTGACGCTCCTGGTCGGCACGCCGGCGCTGACGTTCATCGGCATGATCGGGGCCGCGATTGCGGTTGCGCTGCGCCGCGGCGGGCTCCTGCTTGCCGTGCTGGTCCTGCCGCTGACCGTGCCGGTGCTGATTTTCGGCGTCGCGGCGGCGAATGCGGTGCTCCTCGGCGCCGCGCCGTTCGGCACGCCGTTCACGATCCTCTGTGCGCTCAGTCTGGCGAGCCTCGTGGTCGGCCCGTTCGCTGCGGCGGCCGCGCTGCGGCAAGAAATCGAGTAGAAATCGAGTAGCAGGCAGCGATACCGATGCGCAGGTCATGCAAAATTGAAGTCGCCGCGGCCCGCCGCCGTTGTCTCGCCATGCCCGCCTGGACTAGGTAGCTGCGCAATGAGCCTCGTCGACCTTGCCAACCCGTCGCGCTTTCTGAAGTTTGCCAACCGCGCTTTGCCGTGGCTCGGCGGCGTAACGGTGATCGCGTTCGCGTTCGGGCTGAACCAGGCCATGGGCGCTCCGGACGATTACCAGCAGGGCGCCACCGTCAAGATCATGTTCCTCCACGTTCCGTCGGCCTGGCTCGGCATGCTGGCGTGGGGGATCATGAGCATCGCGGCGCTGGGCACGCTGGTCTGGCGCCATCCGCTGGCCGACGTCGCAGCGAAAGCCGCAGCGCCGATCGGCGCCGCCTTCACGCTGCTTTGCCTCGTCACCGGGTCGCTGTGGGGCCGGCCCGAATGGGGCACCTACTGGGTCTGGGATGCGCGCCTGACCTCGGAGCTGGTGCTGTTCCTGCTCTATCTCGGCGTCATCGCGCTGTGGCGGACGGTGGAAGACCCGTCGCGCGCGGCGCGCGCTGCGGCGATCCTGACCTTGGTCGGCGCCGTCGACCTGCCGATCATCAAATTCTCGGTCGATTGGTGGAATACGCTGCATCAAGGCGCTTCGGTGTTTCGCCTCGGCGGTTCGACGATTTATCCGACCATTCTGATGCCGCTCTTGGTGATGGCGGTAGCGTTCACGTTGTTGTTCGTCACGCTGCATATCGCCGCCATGCGCAATGAGATTTTGCGCCGGCGCGTGCGCACGCTGCGCCTGATGCAGGCGCAAGCCACGAGCTGAAGTCCGCGAGCTGAGCATGGAAGCGATCAACCATCTGCCTTTCATCGTCGGCGCCTACGCGGCCGCGTTCGTGGTGATTGCCGGATTGATCGCCTGGGTGATGCTCGACTTCCGCACGCAGCGCCGCGCGCTCGCCGATCTCGAAATGCGCGGCGTGACGCGTCGCTCCGCTGTCGAGCGGCCGCAGCGGCCCATGGCAGAGGCGGAGGAGAAAGTGTGACTGCCGCCCCGCGCGAGAACCAAGCTTATTGGTCGTGCCGCGTCGGTGCGACTGAAAAGTTTGGTTTTATAGGGTGAATTATGCATAGCACGGGAGGACTTTTGGGGTCTCTTGCCGCTCTGATGGGACTTGGTCTTGCGTTTTGGATGCAAAGCAGAGCGGCAAGGCAGCGCGGAAAGGAGTCGAACACGAATCTGCGCGTGCTCCAGATCCTCGTCCTCATCCCACTCGCAGTTTTTCTCGCGCTCGCGGTCGTGTTCTTTGCCGGACTGAGGTCGAGTGATCCTTCGCTTATCCCCTCTGCGCTGATCGGCCATGAGGCGCCGCAAACCGACCTGCCGCCGGTGGCCGGCCTTGAACGCGACGGCGCGCCCGTTCCCGGGCTCGACGCCGCGAGCTTCAAGGGCAATGTCAGCGTGGTGAACGTGTGGGCGTCGTGGTGCGTGCCGTGCCACGACGAGGCGCCGCTGCTCCTGCAATTGGCGCAAGACCGGCGCGTGCGCCTCGTCGGCATCAACTACAAGGACGATCCCGACAATGCCCGGCGTTTTCTCGGCCGCTACGGCGATCCGTTCGCCGCCGCCGGCGCCGACCTGAACGGCCGCGCCGCCATCGAATGGGGCGTCTACGGCGTGCCGGAAACTTTTGTGGTCGGCCGCGACGGCCGCATCGTCTATAAGCTGGTCGGCCCGATCACACCCGACAATTACGCCTCGACGCTGCTGCCGCAGATCGAAAAGGCGCTGGCGGCGGGGTCGTAGCCGTCATTCCGGGGCGCGGCCGAAGGCCGCGAACCCGGAATCCATAACCCCTGGCCGCGAAAGTCCTGCTCTGATCGTGGTTATGGATTCCGGACTCGCCGCTGCGCGGCGATCCGGAATGACGAGAATTATTCCGCCGCCGGCTCGACCGCGAATTTCTTCAACAGCGGCGCCTGCAGGGCGGCGAACAGGAAGGTCAGCGGCATCACGCCGAACACCTTGAAGTCGACCCAGGTATTGGTCGAGGCGGTGCGCCACACGATCTCGTTGAGCACGGCGAGCGCGAAGAAGAACAGCGCCCAGCGCCAGGTCAGCTTGCGCCAGCCTTCGTCGGTGAGATGGAACAGCGAATCGAACACGACGCCGAGCAGCGGCTTGTTGAAATAGAGGCCGCCGAGCAGCACGGCGCCGAACAGCGCGTAG
>JASHWN010000313.1 GCA_030044035.1 Xanthobacteraceae bacterium | reverse complement strand
GGCCGCGCGATGGCGCCAAGGCCGTAAAATCAAATCATCCCAAGCACTTGCACCCAGACCGCAATCGTCGCGACGAACAATGCGATTGAGGCCAAAGCTGCGGCTTCCTCGACGACCATGCGAACCATGATCCATGCTCCTCCTCGATTAGAACGTATAGGGAACATTGTTCACGGGACGTTCAGTAGAGTCAAGGGTGCTGCAATGGCCCTTGCGGGTCTCACGCTGACATTTGGTAAATGATTTGTTGTGGAGGACTCTCGGCCGAGAAATCCGGCGCATTGCCGAAATCTGGTTGTGCGATAGAGATTTACGACGCATGGTTACGGCAGATTTACGAGGCATGGTTACGGAATAAATGGCACCTCACGGTGTTCGCGCGCCCATGGGGGAAGTCGACGAATACCGAGGTTACGCCGAGGATTGCCGGCGGATTGCGCGAACCACCAGCAATCCGGACGACAGGCGCCGCTTACTGGAAATGGCGACTGTGTGGGCCTTGCTCGCGGGCGAGCGTGAAGCACAGATCACCGGCGAGCGGCCCGGCGCCGCAGCGAATAGCGAATAGCGAACAGCGCTACGCCGCGCCGAGACAGGCCGGCGAGACGAACACCCGCACCTCTCGGCCCAGAAGCTGCAGCAGAATGGCGACGCGATTGGCGTCGGCGATGCGCTCGAGCACACCGGTGGCTTCGGCAAAAATGCCGTCAATGAGGCGCACCGCGCTGCCCGGCCGTATGCCCGCGGGAAGCCCGAGCCGGACAAAACCGTCATGGGTCTCGCGGGCGCGGATCTCGTCGACGACGCCGTCGGGGACCGGCAACGGGTCCTCGCCGGCTGCGACCAGGTGGCTGACCCCGAAGGTCGAATGAATGGAGCGCCAGCGGTCGCGGGCCGGGTCGAGCGCGACGAACAGGTAGCGCGGAAACAGCGGCCGGGCGACGACGTCGCGGCGGCGGGCGTGCCGCCGCCCGCGGGCATAGCGCGGCAGATAGGTAGCAAAACCCTGGCGGCGCAGATTGAGATCGGCGCGAGCCTCGCCGTTCGGCTGGGTATGCACGACGTACCAACGCGCGCCGGGCATCATGGCGCTGCTCCGCCGGCAGATTCCGCGGCTGCGGGTGCGTGGACCCGCAGCAACGCCGGAACATGGACGCGCTCGGCCCCGAACGCGGCGAGCGCCGCTTCGTAAGCGGCACGCGACTCGGAAAGCGCGGTGATCAGCACCGCATCGATGCCGCCGCCTTGTGCGGCCTCGCGGCCGAGACGGGCTTGGCTCGCGGGCAACGGCAGCACGCCGACGATCTCGACCGGGTGCTCGCGGGCAACCAGGCGCGCGATCTCGGCAAGATCGCCCTCGCCAATGAGCAGCAGCCGCTTTTGCCCGCGCGCGGCAGCCACGGCGAACAGCTCGGCGCACTGCACGCGTGCTCGGCGGAAGAACGAGAACGAGTTGGCAAGGTAACGCGCGGTCAGCTGCGACTTTTCGGCGAAGCCCTGCGGGGTCAGGTAATAGGCGTAGCGGCGCGCCGGCGTGGTGCTGACCTTGATCAGCCCCTTGCGCACGCAGCGTTTGAGGTAGGCATTGGCGAGGCCAAGCGCGATGCCGAGCTCGCGCGCCACCGAGCGTTGGGTGACTGCGGGATCACGCTCCACCGCGTCGAGCAGTTCGAGCATGATCGCGTCGTCGGACGCTTCGCGACGGACCGCGCCCGTCCACCCCGCCGCCGGTTCCTGCACGCGGCCCCTCCACCCCGTTGCTCGGTCGCGTTCACCGTATGAACGGTATAGCCCGTTCACCGCCTGAACGTCAAACCGCTGGGCTCACGGCGTTACGTTCGGGTCGCGACACGGCCGGGAAATCTGCTCACGGAAGTGTGCACCGAGCGATCAACGGCGAGTGAACTAAGCCGACACGGCCGGGGTTTTAGGCGGCAGAAACAACCATCAACTTGAGGAGGTCGGCCCATGAAGGCTTTGCTTTTCGCAGCGGCACTGATCGCTGCGGCGAGTGCGCTTGCAAGCAGCGCGCAGGCGCAAAACTATCCGTGGTGCGCTGTTTACGGCGGTGGCATGGGCGGCGGCGGCCAAAATTGCGGATTTTCGACTTTCGAACAGTGCATGGCCACGCTGTCCGGCATGGGCGGTTTCTGCAATCGCAACACCCAGTACGTGCCGCCGGCGGGACCGCGCCGACCCGATCGGCGTCATTACCAGTAGAAAGATTCGAGCGGGAGCGTGCTGCAGAGATAACGTTCTGCATTGGAGGAGGTCATGAGATTTTGGCTTATCCTGGCGACTTCGGTCATCGGCTTGGGCGCCACTGCCACGGCGGCGCAGGCGCAAAACTATCCATGGTGCGCTGTTTACGGCGGCAGAGGCGGCGGCGGCGAGAACTGCGGCTTTACGACTTTCGAACAGTGCATGGCCACGCTGTGGGGCATGGGCGGCTTCTGCAACCGCAATACCCAATACGTGCCGCCACCTGGACCACACGCGCCCTATCCGCCCAGGCGCCGGAACCATTCGGAAGACTGAGCGAAAACGCCGCGCTACGCGCTTGGCTCACGTCAGCTCGATCACCGCGCCGTCGCGGAGGGTAACGCGGCGGTCCATCTTGGCGGCGATGTCGAGATTGTGCGTGGCGATGATGGCGGCGAGCCCGCTGGCGCGGACCAATTCCGACATCGTCCCAAACACGTGCTCGGCGGTGTGAACATCGAGATTGCCGGTCGGCTCGTCGGCGAGCAAAAGCCGCGGCGCATTGGCGACCGCGCGGGCGATGGCGACGCGCTGCTGCTCGCCGCCCGACAGCTCGGCCGGCCGATGCGTCAGGCGCTCCTTGAGTCCGAGATAAGCCAGTAGCTCGGCAGCCCGTGCTTCAGCCTGCCGCCGCGACAGGCCGCGGATCATCTGCGGCAGCATGACGTTTTCCAGCGCGGAAAATTCCGGCAGCAGATGGTGGAACTGATAAACGAAGCCGATCGAGGTGCGGCGAATGCGGGTGCGTTCGAGATCGCTCAAACGCGACGTGGCCACGCCTTCGATGTAGACCTCGCCGTCATCGGGCTCTTCGAGCAAGCCGGCGATGTGCAACAGCGTCGACTTGCCGGCGCCCGAAGGCGCAACCAGGGCCACCGACTGACCCGGCCATACTGCAAGCTCGGCGCTCTTGAGCACGTCGAGAGTGGAGTCGCCCTGGTGAAATTGCCGGCTGATGGCGTGCAGCAAAATATACGGACGCGCTTCCTCGGCGGCCGGTGCCGCCGTCGCTTCGCTGATCGCGGTCTTGTCGTCCATCGGGCGGATCACTCGTAGCGCAGCGCGTCGACCGGATCGAGGCGCGCCGCCCGCCACGACGGATAGAGCGTTGCCAACAGCGAAAGGCCGAGCGCCATGACCAGGACCGCGGTGGTTTCCTTCAAATCCATGTCGGCGGGCAGCTTCGAGAGGAAGTACAGTTCGGACGAGAACAGATCGGTATTGGTCAGCCAGGACAAAAAGCGCCGGATCGAATCGATGTTGAGGCACACCACGGTGCCGAGCAGGAAGCCGGCCAGAGTGCCGACCACGCCGATCGACGATCCGGTAATGAGAAAGACGCGCATGATCGCGCCCTGCGTCGCGCCCATGGTACGCAGGATGGCGATGTCGCTGCCCTTGTCCTTCACCAGCATGATCAGGCCGGAGACGATGTTGAGCGCCGCCACCAGCACGATCAGGGTGAGGATCAGGAACATGACGTTGCGCTCGACCTGCAGCGCGTTGAAGAAGGTGGCGTTGCGCTGACGCCAATCGATCATGTAGATCGGCCGCGCCGCGGCTTTGGTGACGAGCGTACGGAAGCTGTCGATGTGATCGGGGTCGTTGGTATAGACCTCGATCGCGGTGACGTCGCCGGTGCGGTTGAAATAGGCCTGCGCTTCGGGCAGCGGCATGAAGACGAAA
>JASHWN010000312.1 GCA_030044035.1 Xanthobacteraceae bacterium | reverse complement strand
GACATTGTCGGTGATGGCTTCCGGGGCCCCGTTGTCGGTGCCGTCGCAGATCATGCACGGCTCGACCAGCGATGTGTTGCCGACGAAGGTCTGTTCGGCGCTGACGAAAAAGCCGGTGCGCAGCGTGTGGGCGTCGTTGACGATGTAAGAGAAGTCGCCCTGCGTGCCGTTGGTAAGGGATTGGCGGGTGATGTCCGAGGCGATGCCATTCAACAACAGGTCGCCGACCGGATCAGGCACGAAATGCAGCGAGTTGTAGCGGGTGAAATAGGATAACTGCCCGTCGAAGCCGTTGACCGAGCGCTGCAGCGCCAGCACGCCGAATTGGGTGTCCTCGTACTGGTTTTCGTTGAGGTTCGCCGAATTGAAGCTGGTGATGCCGAACGCATTGGTGACCGGCGGATTTCCCATCGTGCCAACGGGTTGGCCGGGAACGTTCGGAATCTGAAACCAGCTGGTTGAGGTTCCGGCGATCAGGCTCAAGCGCGTCACCGGATCGATGAACATCGACATATAGCCAAAACCCTTCTCCTGCTGCGAGAAGTCGTGGATCGGGCTGTAGGATGGCATCGGGTTCTCGATGCCCTCGTTGGTCTGCAGATAACGGCCGGTGAAAAAATATTGCACGCCGGGGAGGCAATCGGCCGCCGCGCCGGAAGCGGCCTTGGTCAGCACCGGCGCCGACGAACATGGGTTCGGAATCGTGCCGCCGTATTCGAAGCTCGGCTGGATCTGCGCTTGGCTGCCGCCATAAAGGCTGACGCTGCCGGAATTGTTGAAAATGTCCGTGCGCGTGGTGATGTCGACGAGGCCGACGGTGCGCAGCCCGTATTCGGCCGGCAACGCGCCGGTGATCAGCGATATGTTGCCGATCAGGCTCGGATCGAAAATGCTGCCGAAGCCGGTTACGCCGTCCGGCAGCATGACGCCGTTGATGCGGAATTGCACGTTGGCGTGGTCGTTGCGCACGTGCAGCAAACCGCTGGCCGCGGAATCCTGCGACACGCCGGGCGCCTGCAGCAGGATTTTCTCCACCGACTGGTTGGTGCCTTGCGGCAGATCCTCGATCTGAGCGTGGCTGATCGTGTCGGAGGTGGTGCCGATGGTCGTGTAGAGATCGCTGCGCGCGGCGTTGAACGCGTCGTTTTTCACCGCCGCTGCGGTGACCGGCGTCGGCGCCCCCGGAGCCGCCGGTGCGGCTGGCGGCGCCGGCCGCACCACCACGCGGCGCGGCCGCGGTTTTGGCTTCGGTTTGGCGCCGGAGACCACGACCTCGGGCAGCGAGGCCTGGGCGCGCGCTTCCGCACTGAAATAATTCAGCACCAGCATTGCCGAACCGCCGTGCAGAAGCGCGCGTAGCGCGATACGTCTGCAATAAACTCGACCGAACATTGACCCCATCCCATCACGTTGCATTGAAAGGCACGCGAAATTCCCCCGTTTCGCGGTCGTGCCGGCGCGGCGAAGAAGTTTGTTGTAATTAGTCTCGCACGCGCTCTGCGGCCGCCGCGCCGCCTTGGCGCGGCAGCGCCGCAATCAGCATCGACCGCGGGATTTAGGCGACCGGTGGAGCGCGGGAGTGGAAGGCTGCGCGGCGTGGCGCGACGAACAAAGCCGCGATGCGGCTAAAATGCCGGGCCGGACGAATGATCGGAACCGGCGCGAGCAGTTGCGGCGCCTGCGGCGTTGCCGAGGAGCCAAGCATGAACATGGTTTCGCAGATCGCGCAGAAATCGTCGGTGTGGTTCGCCGCATAATTGCGGCTGAGCGACTGCGGGGCGTCGTCCGTCGGCAACGCGATTTCGGCCGCACTGGACAGTGGTCGCCCGACGCTGCCGTAAATGTCGTCCGGGTGAATGTGGCCGAACGCGAGGCAAAACTGCAGCGTCAACGCAAACAGCGCCAAGCTGCTGCCAAATCTGCCGTTGGTCCGGAACCAGCGCATGTTAATCCGCGGCGAGCTTACGACGTTTCAGGGCAAATTGCGCCATGCTGGCACCGATTACGACGTGGTGTGGCAAAGAGGCGACATGCCTGGTCGCTACCTCAGGGCAGAATGTAATGTTATAACGTTACGGAAGGCAAGGGCGGCGCAAGGGGAGGCGACATTGTGCACGGTGCGGCGCCGCGCTTTCCGCCCGTCGGCGGCAGTAGCCGAAAAACCGACGCAATCGGCGCGGATCGTGCCGCGCCGTTCGCGCCTTCTGGACAGCGCAGCAAAACCTCGCGCAAACAGTGGCCGCGAGCGCCGGCCGCGCTTACCAAGACAAGCCATGCACCTTTTCCGGTTGGGATACGTGCTCGAGGGTCTGTGCGTGCTCGCTGCGCTGACCGCGATCGAGGCGACACGCGACGCCGCGCAGGCGCATCCGCACGTCTGGGCGACAATACGAAGCGAGCTGATCTACGCGCCGGACGGTGCGGTCACCGCGGTGCGCCATAGCTGGACCTTCGACGACATGTTCTCGGCGTTCGCCACCACCGGCTTGCCGAAGACCAACGGTACGTTCACGCGCCAGACGCTGCAGCCGGTCGCCCAAGTCAATGTCGAGTCGCTCAAGGAATACGCCTATTTCACCTACGCCAAGGCCGACGGCAAGCGGCTTACGGATCCGTTCACCGACCCGACCGGCGATTATTGGCTCGATTACGATCCGAAGACGACGGCGCTGACGCTGCACTTCACGCTGCCGTTCCGCCATCCGGTCAAGGCCAAATCGCTGCAGATCGAAGTCTACGATCCGGAATTCTTCATCGATTTCGGCTTCGCCAAGGAAAAGCCGGCGAC
>JASHWN010000311.1 GCA_030044035.1 Xanthobacteraceae bacterium | reverse complement strand
AAAGTCCTCCTCGGCACGCGCGATCACGTCGACGATCGCATTGCCGATGCCGAGCACGTCGTAACGGGCGGAAGCCATGGGAAAACCTGAAAGGGCAGCGGGGCGCGCACTATAGCGGCCGGCCCTTGCGGGGCAAGGCGCCGCCGTGGCATGGACGCTGGCCTTTTCGGAGTTTCGGCATGGCCTTTGCGGAACGGGTTTTTTCCGGCGTGCAGCCGTCCGGCAACCTGCACCTCGGCAATTACCTTGGTGCGATCAAGCGTTTCGTCGAGCTGCAGAACCGCTACGACTGCATCTATTGCGTGGTCGACCTGCACGCCATCACGGTGTGGCAGGACCCCGCCGAGCTGCCGCGCGCCATCCGCGAAGTGGCGGCCGCCTTCATCGCCTGCGGCATCGATCCGCAAAAGCACATCGTGTTCAATCAGAGCCAGGTGGCCGAGCACGCCGAGCTCGCCTGGGTGTTCAATTGCGTGGCCCGGCTCGGCTGGCTCAACCGCATGACGCAGTTCAAGGAGAAGGCCGGCAAGGACCGCGAGAACGCCTCGGTCGGTCTTTACGCCTATCCGACCTTGATGGCGGCCGACATTCTGGTCTACCGCGCCACCCATGTGCCGGTCGGCGAGGACCAGAAACAGCACCTCGAACTGTCGCGCGACATTGCGCAGAAATTCAACAACGATTTTTCCGGTTCGATCCGCGATAGGGGTTTTGGCGAAGCGTTCTTTCCGCTACCGGAGCCGCTGATCACCGGCGAAGCCACGCGCGTGATGTCGCTGCGCGACGGCACCAAGAAAATGTCGAAGTCGGACGGGTCGGATTATTCGCGCATCAACCTGACCGACGACGCCGACGCCATCGCGCGGAAAATCCGCAAGGCCAAGACCGATCCGGACCCGCTGCCGAGCGAGCCGAAGGGCCTCGAACATCGCCCCGAGGCCGACAATCTGGTCGGCATCTACGCGGCGCTTGCCGATGCCTCCCGCGCTGCCGTTCTGACCCAGTTCGGCAACGCGCAGTTCTCCGCTTTCAAGACCGCGTTGGTCGACCTCGCGGTGGCCAAGCTCGAGCCGATCACCACCGAGATGCAGCGGTTGCTGCGCGATCCGCTCGCCATCGATGCGATCCTGGCGGACGGCTCCGCCCGCGCGCAAAAACTGGCGCATGAGACCATGAGGGCGGTGAAGGATATCGTCGGGTTCGTGGGGCGCTGATCTGCCGCCAAACAGGGGAGTTCAGATGATCCCATGTGCGAACTCGCCTCAAAAAAGACCTGTAATTGGAAGGGCTGGCGCGCACGGCAGTGTGAAGACGGCCGCTTGCACCTTCCCCGCAAAAGCGCCATTTATTGTGCAACATCAACGGCCGGCGCGCGCAGCACTTCTCGCGCGCTTCGTTAGGAAACAGCAATGTTCATCCAGACCGAAGCAACACCGAATCCAGCGACCCTGAAGTTCCTGCCCGGACGGCCTGTTCTGGAAACGGGCACGCTCGACTTGCGCGATCCTGAACAGGCGGCGCAGTCGCCGCTCGCCGAGCGGCTGTTCGGCATTTCCGGTATCAGCGGCGTGTTCTTTGGCTCCGATTTCATCGCCGTGACCAAGAGCGGCGGCGAATGGCAGCAGCTCAAGCCGATGATCCTCGGCGCCATCATGGAGCATTTCATGTCCGGCGAGCCGCTCATCGCCCGCGGCGAGGCCGAGCCGAGCGACGGCGGCGAGTTCTTCGAGACCGCCGATGCCGAGACCGTCGCCACCATCAAGGATTTGATCGAAACGCGGGTGCGGCCGGCGGTGGCCAATGACGGCGGCGACATCACCTTCCGCGGTTTCAAGGATGGCGTCGTCTATCTGAACATGAAGGGCGCCTGCTCCGGCTGTCCGTCGTCGACGGCGACGCTGCGGCACGGCATCCAGAATTTGCTGCGGCATTACATCCCCGAAGTGACCGAGGTCCGCCCGGTATAGTCGGCGAGCGCCGCGGCGGCGGCAAACGCGTATCCCTCGTGAGGCCAGGCTAACCGCGGCCGGCGGCGCTTGCAGGCGCTGCGGCGCAGACGGCGATCAACACCATGCGGGTGCTCGCTATCGATACGGCTCTGGCGGCCTGCTCGGCGGCCGTGCTCGACACCGGGGTATTGGGCGTGATGGCGAGCGAAAGCCTGTCGATGACGCGCGGCCACGCCGAAGCGCTGATGCCGCTGATCGCCGACCTGATGCGCCGCGCCGAGTTGGCCTTCGCTGATATCGACCGCATCGTCGTCACCACCGGCCCGGGCAGCTTTACCGGGCTGCGGGTCGGCATTGCGGCAGCGCGCGGCATTGCGCTGGCCGCCGACAAGCCGGCTTTCGGTGTTTCGACCCTCTCAGCCTATGCGGCGCCGTACCTGGCCGATGACGACACCAGTCCGGTGATCGCGGCGATCGACGCCCGCCATGACCACGTTTATCTGCAGGTGTTCGGCCCCGCCGGCCGCATCGTGATTGCGCCGCGACTTGCCGCGCTGAGCGAGGCCGCGCGCGCGGCAGCCGAAGCGCCGTCGCGCATCGTCGGGTCGGCCGCGCAAGCGGTCGCCGACCGGCTGCCCAAAGGCGCCCCGGCGCCGTTGCGCGTCGATGCACGCGATGCGCCCGACATCGTCTGGGTCGCCCGCATGGGCGCGGTACTGTCCGAGGGCCAATCGCCGCCAAAGCCGCAATACTTGCGCGCGCCCGACGCGCAGCCGCAAAACGCCGCCCAATTGCCGCGCCGCTCATGACCATCGTTTCGCGATTTTTGACCGGCGCTCCGCCGAGGTTCTCGGCGGCGGGCCCGCGCGACGCGCCTGCCATCGCGCAGCTGCACGGCCAATCGTTCGGCCGCGGCTGGGGCGAAGACGAGGTCTATCGGCTGCTCGTCGATCGTGCCGTCATCGCCCATCGCGCCATGAGCCGCCGCACCCTGGTCGGGTTCATCATGTCGCGACTGGCGGCCGACGAAGCGGAAATTCTTTCCGTCGCCATCGTGCCGGCGCGCCGCGGCCGCGGTTTGTCGCGGCCCCTGCTCGACCACCATTTGCGCAGCCTGGCCGGCCTCGGCGCGCGGGCCATTTTCCTCGAAGTCGACGAACACAACGCGCCGGCCTGCCGACTTTATGAGGGCGCCGGCTTCCGCGAGGCCGGACGGCGGCAGGGCTACTACGCCGGCGGCGCGACGGCGCTCGTGCTGCGTCGCGATCTTGGCTGACCCGCGCCAGCAAACTCACTAGAATAAGTCGCGGACAACGAGAAACCCGATCATATCGGGTGGATCGGGAGGCACGCGATGAAGACGGCATCCTCACGCGCCGTTTTGGCTTTCGCGTTGGCGCTGACCTGCACGTCCGGCGCCATCCTGGCGCCGGCGGCGGGCTACCCTGACCGGCCGATAAAACTTCTCGTCGGCTTCGGCGCCGGCGGCGGCACTGACATCGTCGCCCGCATCCTGGCGCCGAAAATGTCCAACAGCCTCGGCCAATCGGTCGTCGTCGAGAACCGCACCGGCGCGAGCGGCATGATTGCAGCCGCAGACGTGGCGAAGTCGCCGCCCGACGGCTACACGCTCATGCTGGGCACCCAAACCACGTTCGCGGTCGCGCCGATCCTTTATCGCAAGACGGTC
>JASHWN010000310.1 GCA_030044035.1 Xanthobacteraceae bacterium | reverse complement strand
CAGTTGGAAGGTGTTCCACGATGCCTGCCGCAAACTCGCCGATGGCGAGGAAGAAACCCGGCAGGAGATGGATGCGCTCGATCAGATCGGCGACACGGTGATCGACAGCCTGCGCGACTACTTTGCCGAAGCGCATAACCGCCGCCGCATCGAGCGTTTGGCGGCGCAGGTGCGCATTCGCGACGCCGAAAAGCCGCGCGCCGATTCGGCCATCGCCGGCAAAACCGTGGTGTTCACCGGCACGCTGGAACGGATGACCCGGGACGAGGCCAAGGCGTCGGCCGAGCGCCTGGGCGCCAAGGTGGCGGGTTCGGTGTCGCGCAAAACCGATTACGTGGTGGCCGGGCCCGGCGCCGGCTCGAAGCTCGGCAAGGCCAAGGAATTCGGCGTCAAGGTTCTGAGCGAAGACGAATGGCTGAAGCTCGCGCGCTGAGCGGCGTGACGTCATCCAATGGCCGCTGCGAGCGCGGCGTTCTCTGGTCGACAGAAAAAGATGATCGCGCTGGATTGAACTTTTGGCCGTCGGCTCAGCGCGCCTGGGCGACGTGGGACACCGTGGCGTTGGCCATCAGGGTGTCGAGCTGCCTGCGGTCCTTCTCGAACTGGGCGAGCGAGCCGCTGTCGAGCACGCGGCCGCGCGGCAGCTTGACGGTCATCGGATCGACGAAGCGGTCGTTGATGTGAATCTCGAAGTGGACGTGCGAGCCGGTGGACAATCCGGTCGAGCCGACGAAGCCGATGACCTGGCCCTGGCGCACGCGGCTGCCGACGTCGAGGCCGCGCGCGAACGCGGTCAAGTGACCGTACGCGGTCTCATAGCCGTCGGGGTGGCCGATGCGCACGTATTTGCCGTAGCCGCCCTTGGGCCCGATCTCTTCGATCGTGCCGTTGCCGGCGGCGAAGATCGGCGTGCCCACCGGCGCCGCCCAATCGACGCCGGAATGGAATTCCTTGATGTGCAAGAGCGGGTGGTTGCGCCAGCCGAACGGCGAGGTCTCGATGCCGACCGCGACCGGCTTGCGCACCAGGAATTTCTTCGCGCTTTTGCCGCTGTCGTCGTAGTAGTCGTACATGCCGTCGTCGGTGGTGCGGAAGTGATAGTATTTCTTGGTCTCGCCGCCGACGGTGAGCGCGGCGTAGCGCACTTCCTTGGCGCCGTCGCCGTTGCCGTCTTCGGCGTAGAGCACGTCGAACGAGTCGCCGGGCTGGACCTTGCGCTGGAAGTCGATGTCGTAGGCGTAGATGCGAACCATCTGGTCGATCACCGCCGGCGGAACATTGTTTTGCAGCGCGGTATCCCACAGGCTTTGGTAGAGCGACGCGCCGGGTCCGCCGCTATCAACCTCCTTGGCCGCACCCGGCTCGGCGGCGTCGGCGTCGACATTGCGCAGATCGACCGGCACGTAGACGCCCAGGTCGGAGAGCGCGGCCGCGGCCAGGATGCCGCTGTCGTCGGCGATCATGACGCGCAGCGGTAAGAGTCGTCCGAGGCCGTTCGGCGCCAACAGCACGTGGACCTTTTCGCCCCCCTTGAGGCCGCCGTCGGCGGCCGGCGTGCCAAGTACGGCGACGATCTGCGCGGTCCGCTCGGCCGGAGCGCCGAGGTCCTGCAGGATCGAGGCGACCGTGTCGCCTTTCTTCGCGGTGACGACCCGGTCGCCGTCATCGCCGCCGGCAACCGTCTTCGGCAACAGCGTGACGTTCTCGGGAACGATGCGGGCCTGGAAACCGAGATAGGGATCCGGCTCGTCGGCCGCGTAGCCGAGCCGCAGCGGCGTCGCGCCGCCCGGGCCGAGGCTGCCGGTGGCAAGCAGCGTGCCGCCGCCGGACTCGGCGGTATCGCGCACGCGTTGCAGCACATCATCCAGCGGCAGCAGCGTCGCGCGCTTCACCCTCGGCAACAGCGTGCCGAGCTCGCAGACCGCCGGAGTGATTTTGGCGTGCGGCGCGGCCGGTGCGAAGTCGCAGGTCGAGAACGAAACTTCAGCGTCCGGCTGCGGCGCTGCGGTCTGGTCGTCGCCGGCCACGGCGTCGGCGAGAATTTTTTGCGGATTGAACGGCGGTATCTTGGCCGCAAGGTCGGGATCGGAAACTGTCAGCGACAAATTGCCGAACACGCGCTCATAGGGCCGCACCCGCACCATCTCGCGGTCGCGGCTGTGCGTGACATTGGGCACTCTTAAGACTTCGCGCTCGACCTTGGGCTCGTTTTGCGCCGAGAGCCGGTCGGTCTTGCGCAAGCCCGTCAGCCGACTGCCGAGGCTCGAGAGCGCGCCGCGCAACACGCTGCCGACGCGCTCGGGCGCGGTGGCGAAATTGGTCTCGCCGTCGAGCGAAGCAAAAACGGCGCCGCCCATGAGCGCAGCGCCGCACAGCCCGGTCAGGATCGTGCCGCAGAACCATTGCACCGAGAGCCGGCGCCGGTCGACCAAACCATTGCCGCCGTCCACGGACAGCGGCGGTTCGTGGCCGAGGTCAACGGACTCGGTCACAAGCCTCCGATTGGCGGCGCGCAGCCTACCTTGGTCCAAGACTTAACGTCCCCTGCACTTGGCTCCGCACCCGGCGGCGCGTGCTGGCGCTGCCTGGTATGGCGCTGCGTTCCCCACCCGATCGGCCTCGAACCAAGCCAGAATCAAGCGATGGCACAATGCCTTTGGCGATCCCGCACCGTCAATGCGACCGGCAGAGCGCGCGAAGCCGTCGAAGGCTGAAAGCTCAGATGACGCTGTCGCGACCCCAGTTTGCGACATGCCCGACACGTTCCCTCAAGGACGACGGAGGAATGTGGCCGTAGTGCGGCGTCGGCCCCCGACGGAGCGACTTCAACGCTGTTCCAAGGCGATCGCACCGGCCGATCGGGCGCGGCAAAAATTGCCGTGCGCTCGCCGCACTGCAACGATGTTTTTGGCGGCGAAACCGTTGACAATGGCGGGAGCGCCGGCCTATATAAGCCCCCTTGGCACGCCGCCGCCGCGTGGCGGGTTGGCGTGCCGCGAAGCCCCTCACTGTTCAGCGGTGAACATCCGGCCAAGAGCTTTGGGCCCTGGCGGATGTGCGGGCTTCGGCGGCTTCTCCTCCCTTTGCTGTCTCGGCGAGGGAGGGCGGAAGACGGGACCCTCTTGGGTCTCGGGTTGTTTGACAAGTGAATCGGAAGAAAGAGAAACGTGGACGGCGGAGTCCTTGCGGGCCGCTTTCGCGATCGGGAAACCGTTTGCGCAAAGCGGCCGGAAGAGACTTCGGCGGTCGACGTTTCAGGTCAACACTATGATCGTGACGGTGAGCAATCACCGGAACGGACAGAGTGGGACCTCGTCAAACGTTGTGATCAGCCGAGATCAAATCTCTTCAACTTGAGAGTTTGATCCTGGCTCAGAGCGAACGCTGGCGGCAGGCCTAATACATGCAAGTCGAGCGGCCGTAGCAATACGGCAGCGGCAGACGGGAGAGTAACACGTGGGAACGTACCCTTCAGTTCGGAACAACCCAGGGAAACTTGGGCTGATACCGGATACGTCCGTAAGGAGAAAGATTTATCGCTGAAGGATCGGCCCGCGTCTGATTAGCTAGTTGGTGGGGTAACGGCCCACCAAGGCGACGATCAGTAGCTGGTCTGAGAGGATGATCAGCCTCACTGGGACTGAGACACGGCCCAGACTCCTACGGGAGGCAGCAGTGGGGAATATTGGACAATGGGCGCAAGCCTGATCCAGCCATGCCGCGTGGGTGATGAAGGCCTTAGGGTTGTAAAGCCCTTTCGGCGG
>JASHWN010000309.1 GCA_030044035.1 Xanthobacteraceae bacterium | reverse complement strand
GCCGCAGCGCCGTGATATCGGCGCCGTCGAGCGCGATGCTGCCGCCGAAATAGCGGGTGACGCCGACGATCGAGTTGATCAGCGTGGTCTTGCCCATGCCGTTGCGGCCAAGAAGCGCCAGCGCCTCGCCTTCGCCGAGCGACAGCGACACGTCGGCCAGCACCACGGCTTCGCCGTAGCCGGCGCAGAGCCGCTCGATGGCAAGCAGATCAGGCATCGAGCTCCTCGCCGAGATAGACCGCCTTGACCCGCGGATCGCGCGCCACCGCGTCGGGCGCGCCGTCGACGAACAGCGCGCCGTTGACCAGCACCGAGATGCGGTCGGCGAACGAGAACACCAGATCCATGTCGTGCTCGATCAACAGCACGGTGACGTCGGCCGGCAGCGCCGCGATGGTGGCAAGGAGCTCGTGGCGCTCGGCCTCCGGCACGCCGGCGGCCGGCTCGTCGAGTAAGAGCACGCGCGGCCGGCAAGCGAAGGCAAGCGCGATCTCGAGCAGGCGCTGCTTGCCGTACGGCAAAATCGCGGTGCGCTCGTGCATGACGTCGCCGAGGTGGAAGCGCTCGACGATCTCGGCCGCCTCGTCGGCGACCGCGCCTTTGCGGCCGACGAGCCGCCAGCAATCGATGCCGAAGCCCAAGCGCTCGGAGACCGCGAGCGCGATCGCTTCGAGCGGCGTCAGATCGAGGAACAGCGCATTGATCTGGAACGTGCGCGCCATGCCGAGCCGCACGCGCTGGTGCGGATCGAGCGCGGTGATGTCGCGGCCCTCGAGCAGGATGCGGCCGGCGGTCGGCTTGAGCACGCCGCTCAGGAGGTTAATGACCGTGGTCTTGCCGGCGCCGTTCGGCCCGATCAGCGCGTGACGCGCGCCTTTGTCGATGGCGAGCGTCACGTCGGCCGCCGCCACGATGCCGCCGAAGCGTTTGGCGAGCCCGATGGTTTCGAGGATCGCCATCGTCAGCTCCGATCCGGCCCGGCGCCGCCAAGCGCCGGCCCTCGCCGCCAGCCAATCGCGCGCGTAAAAAGCCGCGCCAGCGCGGCGCGCGCCGCTTCATGCCACGCCGCCATGCGGTCGCGGCCGATCAGCACGATGACGACGAGCAGGAGCCCGATCCAGAACTGCCAGTATTGCGGGGTGAGCGTCGCGATCCAGTCCTGCATGAATTTGTAGATCACCGCGCCGATCAGGCCGCCGTAGAGATACCCGGTGCCGCCGATGATCAGCACCAGCAACAGATCGGCCGAGCGTTCCAACGACAGCACGTCGAGCGAGCAGAACGCGGTGGTTTGCGTCAGCAGCGCGCCGGCCATGCCGGCAAAGCCGGCGGCTAAGGTGTAGATGGCGACCAGCCGCGCATTGACCGGAATGCCGACCGCGCCGCAGCGCAGCGCGTTGCCCTTGATCGCACGCAGCGACAAGCCGAACGGCGAATAGACGAGGCGGCGCGCGATCAGGAAACAGACAAACAGCACGATCAGGCAGTAGACGTAGCCGGTGTGGCCGAACATGTCGAACTGGAACAGGCCGAGGATCGGCGCCACGGTGACGCCCTGCAGCCCGTCGGCGCCGCCGGTGATGTTGGAGTAGCGGTTGGCAAGCTCACCCAGCATCAGCGACACGCCGAGCGTCACCATGAGCCGGGTCAGATCCGAGCCACGCAGCACCAGAAAGCTGGTGACGAAGCCGAGCGCGGCCGCGACCAGGCCCGAGCAGAGAAGCGCCAGCACCGGCTCGTTGATGAGACCGTATTTGGCGGCCAGGCCGGCGAAATAGCCGGCGGTGCCGAAAAACGCCGCCTGGCCGAGCGAGATGATGCCGGCATAGCCGAGGATGAGATCGAGCGACAGCGCGAACAGCGCCAGGATCGCGGTCTCGGTCAGGATCAAATGCTTTTGCGGCAACAGCCAGATGCTGGCGAAGGCGACGATCCAGAACGCGATTTCGAAGCCCGACCAGCGGGCGCGGCGCTTAAGCCTTTGCGCAACATCGGCGGCAAGCGGCGTCATCGCGCTCACCGTGCCGCGCCGCGGGCGAACAGACCTTGCGGACGCAAGATCAGCACCACGATCATGATGGCGTAGATCACGAAGGCGCCGAGCGACGGCACGTAATACTTGCCGGCGACGTCGCCGATGCCGAGCAGGATCGAGGCGAGGAACGGCCCGGTGATGCTCGAGGTGCCGCCGACCGTCACCACGATCAAAAAATAGATCATGTATTTGAGCGGAAAGGTCGGATCGAGGCCGAGAATTTCCGCACCCAGCGCGCCGCCCAGCCCGGCCAGCCCGGAGCCGACCGCGAAGGTGATGCCGAACACCGCGCCGACATTGATGCCGAGCCCGCGCGCCACGCGCTGATCGTCGACCGCGGCGCGCAGCCGGCTGCCGAACCGCGTCTTCGCCAGAATGAACTGCAAAGCCAATGTGAGCACGCCGCACACCACGATGATGAGCAGCCGGTATTTGCCCATGCCGATGCCGAACACGTTGAACTGGCCGGCCAGCGCCTCGGGAATGCGCACGAATTGCTGCGACGAGCCCATCACGTAATCGGTCGCCGCCACCGACATGAAGACGAGGCCGATGGTGAACAGCACCTGGTCGAGATGCGGCCGGGCATAGACGTGGACGTAGAGCGTGCGCTCGAACAGGCCGCCGAGCAAAGCGGTCACCAGGAAGGCGAGCGGCAGGCCGAGCGCAAACGGCACGCCGATGCGGTTGACCAGCACCACCGTGCAATAGCCGCCCGCCATGGCGAAGGCGCCGTGGGCGAGGTTGATGAAATTCATCAACCCAAGCGTGACGGAAAGCCCGCACGCCAGCACAAAGAGCAACATGCCGTAGGCGGTTCCGTCGAACAGGATGGTCAGCATGGCGGCGCCCGGCGCAAGCGTACGCTCCCCGTGCGGGAGAGCACGCCTAGTCACACCATTACCGCCGCTTTTGTCCAGGCGCCGGTCGTCCGAACCAACCGCAACGCTGCAGCGGCAGGGCGGCGACATGCCGCGATCCGGCCAAACCGGCCAACCCGGGCCGGTCGCGTGCCGGATTGCGCGCCGGAGCGTAAACTAGAGTTAACGTCTGACCGGCAAAATAAGCGGCAAGACAGGGGCGCCGGACCGCCGGACAAAGATGAAGCTGGGCAATCTTTCGATCGCTGCCAGGCTCTACGTCGTCTTCGCGCTGCTGGCTGCGGTGACGGTGGCGCTGGCAGCCGTGGCGATCGTCAATGCCAATCGACACGTGGCGCTGACGCGGCAGTTCGACTCCGCTTTCGTCGGCGCCGAGAACGTCGATCGCATCAACAGCCTGATCTACGCGGTCGTGATGGAGTCGCGGGGCATTTACATGTCGCCGGATATCCCGACCGCGAAGAAATTCGCACAGGGCCTCACCAGATTCAACGAGCAGATCGGCGACGTGGTCGAGGGGTGGCAAAAGTCGGTATTGCCGGAGGATGCCGCCGTCTTCGCCGAGTTTGCCGCGCGCGTGAAGAAATTTCAGGAATTCCGCCGCGAACTGGTCCGCCGCGGTACCGAAATCAGTCCGGCGTCCGGCCGCGAGTGGGGCGATAACGACGCCAACCGAACCGTGCGCACGGCGCTCACCAATGATCTCGACAAGTTGGGAAAGCTTTACGCCAACCGATCGCGACACATCTATGCCGAGATCGAAAGCGCTATCTGGACCACCGCGGTAGAGATGTCGGTGCTCGGTGCCGTAGCGCTGATACTGGCGTTGTTCGGCGCGCTGGTGATCCATCGATCGGTGGCGCAGCCGCTGGCGGCCGTGACCCGCGTCACCGAGACGGTCGCCGGCGGCAATGCGGCATTGTCGATACCTTATGGCGATCGGCACGACGAAATCGGAGCGCTGGCTCGCTCGATCGCGGTGTTCCAAGATGCGATGCGCTTCAATGTCGAATTGAACAAAACGGTGCAGTCGGACGCCGACGCAAGGGCACGGCAACAGGAGCGGATTGCAGCGGAAATCGCCAAGTTCGGCTCCGCGATTGAAGCGAGCCTGTCCGAACTGGGGCGGCTGTTCGAACAATTATTGGCCGCTTCATCGCAATTGACCGAAGCCGCGGACTTCGCCACGCTGCGGACGGCGGGCGCGGCGACAGCGTCGGGCGAGGCCTCCACCAATGTCCGCGAGATCGCCGTCGCGGCGGAAGAGCTTGCCAGGTCGGTGAGCGAAATCGACCGCCAGGTCGTGCAATCGAACGTCATTACCAACAAGGCGGTCAGCGAGGTGGTTTCGACAAATAACGCGGTGAAGGAGCTCGACGAAGCGGCGCGCCGCATCGGCGACGTGATCAAGCTGATCACCGACATTGCCGGGCAGACCAATCTGTTGGCGCTCAACGCCACGATCGAAGCGGCGCGTGCCGGCGAAGCGGGGCGCGGTTTTGCCGTCGTGGCGGGCGAGGTGAAGGCGCTGTCGTCGCAAACCGCCAAGGCGACCGACGAGATCGGCACGCAGATCACGGCGATGCAGGACGCAACGCGACGCTCGATCCAGGCGATTGCCGGCATCGAACGGACGATCCTCGAGATCGGGGAAATCTCCACGGCGATCTCGACGGCCGTGACCGAGCAGGGCGCCGCAACCCAGGAAATCGCGCGCAGCGGCGCGGTTGCGGCGAGCCGCACCAACGACACCACGGCGGAGGTCGGGCGCGTCGGCGACGCTACGGAGAACACCCGGATCAGCGCCGCCTCGGTCAAAACGCTCGCCGACGACCTTGCCGCCGCCGCGGGAAAAATCCGCGCCCAGGTCGATCAGTTCTTCCAGAACCTGCGCGCGGCCTGAATAGCCGCCGGCATCTCGGCACGCTGCCGCAGCGGGGCGGCGATATGCTACGATCCCGCAAAGCCGGCTGTGTCCCGGATGCGGTGCAGCATAAGCGCGTTTACGCGCGTCTTCGACGCGCTTTGGCGGTGCACCGCTGATCCGGGACCTTCGCAGACTCTGAATGTATGACGATCCCGGGTCTGCAGCGCACCACCCTCGGGTCGCGCAATTGCGCGCCCGAGGGCAAGCTTGTCCCCGGGCCGCGCTAAGCGCGGACCCGGGGATGCTGCGCTGCGCCCGGGAAACGAGGGAGTTGCAGATGGCCAAGATCGTGCTCGGGCTCGGCACCTCGCATACCCCGATGCTGCTCGCTTCCGACGAGACGCTCGTTCGCTTCCGCGAGACCGATGAGAAGATCAAGCACCGCGACAAGGAGGGCCGGCCGACGACGTATGCCGAGCTCCTGGAAAAAGCCGACCCGCAGATGGCCGCGATGGTCAAGCCGGCGGAGCTCGCGGCGCGGCAGAACAAGGCGCGCGACGCCACCGCGCACCTTTCCCGCGTGCTCAACGGCGGGCGCCTCGACGCCCTGATCGTCATGAGCGACGACCAGGACGAAGCCTATCTGGAAGACGCGCGGCCGACCTTCGCGATCTATTACGGCGAGACCATCCTCAACAGCAACGAGCAGCACGAGCAGTACCGCCGCCGCTTTCCGGAATGGTACGTCAAGAACCGGCAGGCCTTCTTCGAAGACACCAAGCCGCGCGCCTATCCGGTCGACTCGAGGCTCGCGCTGCACCTGATCGACTACCTGATGGAGCACGGCTTCGATCCGGCCTCCTCGAAACGCATGCGCGAGGGCGAAGGCGAAGGCCACGGCATGGCCTATGTGCACCGCCGCCTGATGGCTGCCGAAAAGCCCGTTCCGATCGTGCCGGTGTTTCTCAACACCTATTTCCCGCCGAACCAGCCGCGGCCGCGGCGCTGCTACGAGCTCGGCCAAGCGCTGCGCCGGGCGGTCGAAGTTTTTTCCGGCGACGCCCGCGTCGGCATCATCGCGTCCGGCGGCTTGAGCCATTTTCTGGTCGACGAAGAATTCGACCGTGCCATCCTGAAGGCCTGCGCCGACAAGGACGCGGCGTTCCTGCAGAACCTGCCGCGCAACAAGCTTCATTCCGGCAGCTCGGAAATCCTCAACTGGGTCGGCGTCGCCGGCGCCTGCGAGCATCTCGACCTCGATTGGTTCGAATATGTGCCGGGCTACCGCACGCCGGCCGGCACCGGCACCGGTTTGAGTTTTGCCAGCTGGCGCTAGGCGCACCAAATTCGGTTGCAATTGTGGATTTAGCAGTATAATTTTTCCTACGTTGCGTGCAGCGCGCTCAGTGCGCGTGCC
>JASHWN010000032.1 GCA_030044035.1 Xanthobacteraceae bacterium | reverse complement strand
GCTTGAGCTGCGCGGCCTGCCACGTGCCATCCGCCGCCTTCGTCGATCATTTGCAGCACGATGTCGGCTCCGGCGGACTGTTCAAGACGCCGACGCTGCTCAACGCCGACTTCAACGCGCCGTATTTCCACGACGGCCGCTACGACACGTACGATCAGGTGGTGGCCCATTTCGACCGCGAGTTTGCTCTCAACCTGTCGACGCCGGACCGGCGCGACCTGGTGGCCTACCTGACCGCAATCGGCGACGGCGAGCGGCCGTACGAACGCGACGGTGTCGGCGCGCAATTGAAGGAAATCAACGACTTCGCCAGCGTGCTCGATACGGCGATTGCGGCGCGCGATACCGACGTGATTGGGCTTGCCGTGAACACCGTTGACCTGGAATTGCGCGAATTGATCGAATGGTTCCCCGATCACAAGGATCCTTCCATCGACGGCGGGGAAGAACAGCGTCGCCGGGCGCGCGCGGCGCTTAAAGACCTGGTGCTGCGGCTGCGCCGCATCGACGCCGCGGCGACCGCCGGACAATTCGACGATGCGGCCGCCGAATACAAGAATTACCGCAACCTGTCGCTCGCCGCGGTCCCGAATCTGCTGCGCGCCGCTCAGCAATGGTCGCTGTTCAATCCGGCGGTGCACGATTCGCACTTTGCGGCCCTGCAACAAACGCTCAAGGCTTCGGAGAGGTAGCGCCGCATCGTCGCCCGATGTCCATCGGCGAAATTGCCGCCGAAGCGCCACGCCTATTGCTTTCCGCGTGCGCACGGAAAAAGATTTTTTCCAATTGTTGTCATTTCAACACAGCCGCTCAGGCGGCGGCGCAAATGAATTGTGTGCTGAAACAAAACCGAAGCGTCCCTGTCATCATGACCGGCTAACGTGTCCATCATTTACAAGTCCAACTCGACGGGGAGACGAATCATGCGATCAAGCACCGGACATTTACGAAAATGGCGAAACTGGGCGGCGTGTTGCGCTTCGGTCCTGGCGCTTTCCGCCTTCGGCTACGTTGCCAACGGTTATGGCGCGCCGCCTACGCCGGATAACGCCGCCGGTTTGCAAACCAAAACGCCAATCAAGCATGTCATCATCCTGATCGGCGAAAACCGCGGCCTTGACCACACTTTCGGCGTGTACAAGCCGAAGGGACCCGGGGAAACGATTTCGAACCTGTTGTCCAAGGGCATTGTCAATGAAGACGGCTCGACGGGACCGCATTTCAGTCTGGCGCAGCAATATGCAGTCGCAGCGCAGCCATCCTGGTATTTCGGCGCGCCGGACAGCGCCAAGACGCCGTACGGTGCAAGCAATATTATGCCGCAGCCCAATACCAACGGCGCGCCGGGCACCCAGGGCTCGCTGGCGAACGTCGGCCAGGTGGTCGACGGTTTGGCCAACCAGTTTCCCGACGCGCCGGTGACGAGCTTTGCGGATTTTGCGGCGGTGGGCGGCGAGACCGACATCCAGCCGGACAACCAAGAGCTGACAACGACCGGCGCCACCGGCCTGCCGCATGACGTTCTCGATACGCGCGTACCTGGCGCCGGCGGGCTGCCGGCCGGCCCGTTCCCGCTGCTCGGTCCGAACATCAGCGACGACGACTACACCGGCGACATGACGCATCGATTCTACCAGGCAGCCCAGCAGCAGGATTGCAGCCTGGCCAACGCCACGCGCGACAATCCGAGTGGCTGCCTCAACGACCTGTTCGCCTTCGTCATGGACACGTATGACCGGACGTCTGCCACCGTCCAGGGCAACTTCAGCGAAGGCAATGAGATGGGCTTCTACAACGCCGAGCAGGAGCAGGCCTCGATCCTCAAGGAACTGGCCGACCGCTTCACGCTTAGCGACAACTTCCACCAGTCGTTTCTCGGCGGCACCGCGCAGAACCACGTCATGTTCGGCACCGCCGACGCGATCTTCTGGAGCGACGGCAACGGCAACGCCATTACGCCGCCGCTCGCGACCCTGATCGCCAATCCCAATCCGCGCGCCGGTACCATCAACAAGTACACCGTCGACGGCAACTTCACCAACTGCTCCGACACGACGCAGCCCGGCATCGAACCGATCGTCAGCTACATCGAGTCGCTGCCCTACCCGGCCCAGCCTAATTGCGCGGAAGGCCATTACTACATGGTCGACAACACCAATCCGGGCTTTCTGCCCAACGGCACGCCGGTACCGTCGCCGGCAGCGCAGGGTTCGATTCCGCCGTCGCCGGTCAAGACCATCGGCGATGCACTCAGCGCCAAGAACATCAGCTGGGTCTATTTCGGCGGCAATTACAACAACGCCGTGGCGCTGGCGAACTTCGCCGCCGCGCCGGGAAATTCGGCCATCCTCAACTCGACTGCGGGTCCCTTGACCGCGGCCGCGGAAGCCGACCCCATCCATGCCATGGGCGCGCTGTACTGCCAGATCTGCAATCCGTTCCAGTACGCGACGTCGATCATGACCAACAATCCTTCGACTCATCTGAAGGATACCGTCGACTTGATCGCCGATATCCAGAACAACACGTTGCCGGCGGTGTCGATCGGCAAACCTGACGGCGTGCTCGACGGGCATCCGTCAAGCTCGAAGATCGACCTGTTCGAGGCTTATGTGCAGAACGTCCTCGATACGCTGGACGCCAACCCGCAGTTGAAGGCTTCGACTGTCGTCTTCATCACCTGGGATGAGGCCGGCGGCTACTACGACTCGGGCTACGTTCAACCGATCGATTTCTTCGGCGACGGCCCGCGCATTCCGCTGTTGATCCTGTCGCCGTACTCGACCGGCGGCAAGGTCAACCACAGCTATGCCGACCACGTCTCGCTGTTGAAGTTCATCGAGCGGAACTGGGGACTGCAGCCGCTGACCGACCGCAGCCGCGACAATCTTCCGAACCCGGTCAGCAGAAAGCACAACGCCTACGTTCCGAAGAACAGCCCGGCGCTCGACGACCTGTTCGACGCCTTCGACTTCTCGCATGCGGTCGATCAGCCGTTCACCGAGTAATGCGTTTTGAACGGCGCATGGAGACGCATCTTGCGTCTCCATGTCGAACACGAATGGCGGCGCCGGCTGGTTCGCTTCCAGCGCGGCGCCGACCCCTTTCAGGGACGACGGAGGGACCCGGATGAAGGGATGTTCTGGAAGGCGCGAGCGCGCTTTGTTCGTGGCATTGTGGGCGTGCGGCCTCCTCATCGGCTTGTCATGGGTCACGCAGACGGCCCGGGCCCAACAATTCTCGGCCGGCCTGACGATCACCGGCCCCGGCGCGGCAGCCGGCACCAGCGCAAAGCTCGCCGTGGCCGGTAGCAAGGTGCGGATCGAGACCTCCGAATTGCCGGGCGACGTCCTGATCGTCGATGCCGCCGTTCCGGCCGCCTATCTGGTCCGCCCGGCCCAACGCGTCTTCATGGATTCCAAGCAGTCGAGCCCGCTGACCCGGTTGTTCGTGCCGCTCCGTCCCGCCGATCCATGCCGGCAATGGCAGGCCATGGCGGAAGTCGCCGGCATAGCCGACAGCGGCCAATGGCGGTGCGTCGCCGCGGGCAGCGAGATCGTGAGCGGCCGCGATACCCGCAAATTCGCCGTGACCTCGCTTCGTGGCCATAGTACCGGCTGGATCGATGCCGGCCTGAAGTTTCCAATCAAGATCGAAACCGAGTATGGCGCGGTGTTCACCATGCGCGACATCGCGGAGGCGCCGCAGCCGGCGAAACAGTTCGAGATACCGACGAGCTACAGAAAGTTCGACCCGCGCGGGGTGATCGAGCAGATGAAGCGCAGCGACATCTGGGTCGAACCGCCAAGGGGGCCCGACGCAGGTGTCCGCTGATGCGCAATAGCACCGTGTTTCGTCGCCTCCTGTGCGCGGCCATCGCATTCGCGGCGCAGTCGCCCACGCTGGTTCGCGCCGCCGCTGGAACGGCCGTGCAGCCGCCGCCGCTTCATGCCCGCGTTGCCCACATGAACGGCGATCCGGCACCGCGTCCTGTCGGCGCCGCCGCGCTGGGCGCGTCGCTGCAGCTAACGGGCGATCCGACCGCGGTCAGACTGAAAACGCGGCAAACCAGCGTGGCGCGGGCGCTCGCGGCACTCGGCAGCGCGTATCATATCTCGATCAGATCCACGATCGTGCTCGACGAGCAGCGCGACGGCACCTATACGGGCTCGCTTCGCTACGTGATTGCGCGTTTGTTGGACGGCTACAACTACGTCATCGAAGAGAACCGTGCCGCCGCGCTTGACGTCTTCGTGGTCGGCAGAAGCGACGGCAAGGCCACGCCCTCCCCGACGATGCCGGTGTTTCGCCAACACCGTATTCCGGTGACGTACCGGATTTCCCGGGTTCGCCCCTAGTGCTTCGATGCGGAACGTTTTGCCGTCCGGCGCATCAGATCATCCGCCGCGTTGATCGCGAAACTCATGCGGCGTGGTACCGGTCGCTTTGCGGAAGAACCGGGCGAAATGCGACGGGTCGGCGAAGGCGAGCTCGGCGGCGATTTCCTGGATCGGCTGGGTGGTGAAGACAAGCTGGCGCTTGGCTTCGGTCAAGACGCGCTGGCGCACGAGGTGGCCCGCGGTGACGCCGGTCGAACGCTTCACGTGGTCGTTGAGCCGGTCGACCGTCATGCCGAGTTTTTCGGCGTAGAAACCGAGCAAGCGCTCCTTGCGAAAGAACTCGTCGACCAGCGTGCGCAATTGCGCCACCGTGGCGTCGGCCGGATGCAGCATCACCGCACCCAAGCGCGCGCGGCTTGCCGCAAGCCGCGCCACGCCGACGGCGATGAGGATCAAAAACCCGCGCAGCGCCAGCCGATAGCCCTCGCGGGCAAAACTGTGCTCCTCGTTGAGCTCGACGCAAAGCTTTGACAGCCGCGCCAGTTCGCCGGCATCGGCGATCGGCACCACCGGCTGCGCGGCGAGCGCGCGCAGCCGCCCCAGCGCCGCATCGCCGCGGTCGGCAAGCCCGGCGGCGGCGTCCTCGGTAAAACTCAAGACCCAGCCGTCGGTCACGTTCGGCTCGAAGCGGAAGCCGTGCGCGATCGTCGCCGGCACCAGAATGGCAGAGGGCGCCGCGAATGGCAGCGCCGCGGCATCGAACGTCATGGTGCCGCCGCCGCGCTCGATCAACAGAATCTGAAACAGATTGCGGTGGCGATGCGCGCGGATGGTCCAGTCGTGGATCGAGGAGCGCGACGCGATGGTTTCGATGTGGATGAAATCGAACGCGTGATCGTCGGGCGGATCGCCGTAAAGGTGAAACAGAGGCAACGCGTTGGTCATGGCGCGGCCGGTTGTCGATGCGTCACACCGGCTTATAGGCGCGGTCGTGATAAACGAGAGCCGGGCCGCTCGGGCCGAGCCGCACCGCCTCCACCGCGCCGAAAATCACGTTGTGCGAGGCCACCGCCTTGATCTCGATGGTGCGGCAATCGAAGGCGACCACCGCCGAAGCGAGAACCGGCGAGCCGGTCTTCAACGTCGTCCATTCGCCGCTGCTGAAGCGCTCTTCGAGATGCACGCCGCTCCGCCCGGCAAAGATATCAGCGAGGCTCGATTCGCCGGCGCCCAGCGTGTTGACGCAAAATACGCCGTTCTGCGACAAGAGCGGTGCCGAGTTGCTGCGCCGGTTGAGACAGACGAGAAGCGTGGCCGGCTGATCGGACACCGAGCACACCGCGGTCGCGGTGAAGCCGGTCTTGCCGGCGGGCCCGGCAGTGGTGACGACATGAACCGCGGCGCCGAGCCGCGCCATGGCTTCGCGGAACGCCGGCGGCTCGACCGAGTTGAGCGGCCCCGGCGCCACCGCCATGAAGGCGCCGTCCATCGCATCATCCGGCCGTTGGTCGATCCAGCTCATATTGTTTTTCCGTCACCCTGAGGTGCTCGGCGCGCGGCGCCGAGCCTCGAAGGGCGACGGCCCGGGCGCCGCGGCCGCATCCTTCGAGGGCCGCTTCGCGGCCGCCTCAGGATGACGGATCGGACGCTGGCGGGCAACACCGACGTGATCACTCCGCTGCGCGGCGCTCTTCCGGCAGGCCCGGATAGGCCACGTCGTCAGGATTGAGCCAGGCCGGATCGGTCCAGCCGTCGACGTCGTATTCGGCCATGCACTGTTCGGCGAGGCCCGTCATCGCATCCATCATGCCCGAGGCGCGGGCGTGCCACAGCGCCTGGATGCGGATGTCCTCGTGGTTGCCGGCGTAATTGCGCTCGTAGAGCTCGTGCCGGCCGCCGAACTCGGTGCCGATGGCATCCCACAGGAGCTTCATCACCTTGATGCGCTCGCGGTAATCGATGCCGTGCGAGCCGCGCACGTAATGCGCCAAGTAACGGTCGATCGCCGGGTTTTTGAAATCCTTGGCGGACGACGGCAGATAGATCAGCGACGATGCGATGATCTTTTCCACGATCTCCTTGACGCGCCCATAGGCGTCGCCGGCGAACACGCGATAGCTCGAGCCCGACTGCAGGTTCGGCAGCACGGCGCCGTTGACCCATTCGGTGGGATTCATCGCCATGGCGTCGGTCAGCGCCCAGAACAGGTGCCGCCAGGCAATGATCTCGCCGAGCATGGCCTGATTGCCGCGGAACTCGTCGGAGCCGGCCGCGCGCAACGCCTTGGCGATGACGCCGACCAGGAAATCGAGCTTCACGGAAAGCCGGGTGCAGCCCTGGAACTGATAGCCGGCCAAAAATCCCGATTGCGGGAAGAAGACTTTCAGCTTCTCCAGGTCGCGGTGTAACAGCACGTCTTCCCACGGGATGAACACGTTGTCGAACACGAAGATGGCGTCGTTTTCGTCGAAGCGCGACGACAGCGGATAGTCGAACGGCGTACCCATGACGCTCGCCGTCATCTCGTAGGAAGTGCGGCAGAACAGTTTGACGCCGGGCGCGTTCATCGGTGCGATGAACATCACCGCAAGGTCGGTGTCGTGCAGCGGCACCGCGGCGTTCTGGCCGAGGAAATTGTAGTGCGTCAGCGCCGACGAGGTCGCCACCACTTTGGCGCCCGAGACGTAAATCCCGGCGTCGGTGTCCTTCTGGATGGTGATGTAAATATCCTTGACCTCGTCCGCCGGCTTGGCGCGGTCGACCGGCGGATTGACGATGGCGTGGTTCATGAACAGCACGTTGTCCTGGGCGCGCCGGTACCAGGCCTTCGCGTTCTCGGCGAACTTGCCGTAGAACTGATAATTGGCGCCGAGCGTGTTCATCAGCGACGCCTTGTAGTCGGGCGAGCGGCCCATCCAGCCATAGGACATGCGCGCCCAATGGGCGATCGCGTCGCGCTGGGCGAGCAGCTCCTCGCGCGAGCGCGCGGCGCGGAAGAATTTGTGGGTGAAGCCGCCGGAACCGGTGTCGGTCGGCGCGGTCAGCACCGGCTTGGTCTTGGCGTCGTGCAGCGCGTCATAGAGCCGCGCAATCGAGCGCGCGGCGTTGCGGAACGCCGGATGGGTGGTGACGTCCTTGACGCGCTCGCCATAGACATAGACCTCGCGGCCGTCGCGCAGGCTTTGGAGGTATTCGGCGCCGCTAAACGGCCGCCCCTTTTCGGCGATGGCGTCTTCGCTCCTGACGCGGTCCATCGGGCTCTCCTCGATTCGGTTGCCTTGACCTGACGCTCGCGGTTGCCGGCGCAATGCGGTTGGGCTTGCCAAGACGAGGCAGGTTCGATTAAGTTCAATATGCTGAACTCATCTATAATATGAAACTAACATCGACCTCAGCTGTCAAGTCGCTCGACCGCGGGCTCGACATCCTCGAGTACGTGGCCGGCTGTGCCGAGCCGCCGTCGTTCTCGCAATTGATGGCGAGCCTGGGCATCCCACGCAGCAGCCTGTTTCATCTGCTCACAAACCTGCTGTCACGGAACTTTCTGGAGCGGGACCCGAACACCGAGCGGTACCGCCTCGGAGCGGGCGTCGTTGCGATCGCAAGGAAGGCGCAGAGGCCATCTTTGGGTGATCGAGTCACACCGTTCCTGCGCCAGCTTAGCGTAGAGATAGGCGAAACTTGCGGCTTCTATGTTCGGGTTGCGGAGTCGGTAGAGGTCGTTGCTTCCGCGATCAGCACGCAGGCGCTGTCGTACACCATGAAGGTCGGCATGAATGCGCCGCTTTATGCGGTTTCTGCCGGCAAAATCATGTTATCGGAACTAGCCGCGGAGGAGCTGAGCCAATATCTTGCTCGCGTGACGTTGGCGCCGGTGACGCCACACACGGTTCGCTCCAAGACTCGTCTGAAGAAAGAGATTCAGACGGTCAGAGCGACAGGCTTTGCCTATTCCCGGGAAGAGTTCACCTTGGGTATCACGGCCATCGCCACGG
>JASHWN010000308.1 GCA_030044035.1 Xanthobacteraceae bacterium | reverse complement strand
CGCTTCAACACCGGCGCCGCCAGCCAACAGTTCCTGGTCGAGTCCGTATTCGGCATACAGACCTTGAAGGCGGCCGCAGTCGAACCGATCCTGCGCAACGAATGGGACGACCGCTTAGCCGCCTACGTCAAAACCTCGTTCCAGGCAGTGATGCTGAGCAATTTCGGCCAGAACGCCATTCAATACGTCAACAAAGTGACGACCGCCGCGGTGCTGTTCTTCGGCGCCAAGGCGGTGATCGACAGCGACCTGACGATCGGCGGGCTGGTCGCCTTCTACATGATCATGAACCAGGCGACCGCGCCGATCCTGCGTTTGTCGCAGCTGTGGCAGAGCTTTCAGCAGGTGCAAATTTCGGTGCAGCGGCTCGGCGATATCCTCAACAGCCCGCCCGAGGCGCAGCGGCTCGCCAGCTCGAATCCGCCGCCGATGCGCGGCGCCATCAAAATATCGGAGCTCAGCTTCCGCTATCGGCCCGATGCAGCTGACGTCTTGCGCGATATCGATCTCGACATACCCGCCGGCCAGGTGCTCGGCATCATCGGCCATTCCGGTTCCGGCAAGTCGACGCTGACCAAGCTCGTCCAGCGGCTCTATCGGCCCGACCGCGGCCAAATCCTGATCGACGGGGTCGATATCGGCCAGGTCGATAGCGCTTGGCTGCGCCGCCAGATCGGCGTGGTGCTGCAGGAGAACGTACTGTTCAATCGCACCATCCACGACAACATTGCGCTGGCCAATCCAGGCATGCCGCGCGGCCAGGTGATCGCGGCAGCGCGGCTTGCGGGCGCCGACGAGTTCATCGCCAAGCTGCCGCTCGGCTATGACACGGCGATCGAGGAGCGCGGCGCCAACCTCTCCGGCGGCCAGCGCCAGCGCATTGCCATTGCGCGGGCCCTCGCCACGCAGCCGCGCATCCTGATTTTCGACGAGGCCACCAGCGCGCTGGATTATGAAAGCGAGCGCATGATCCAGGCCAACATGCGCAGGATCGTGCGCGGCCGCACGGTCGTGATCATCGCGCATCGCCTTGCCGCGGTGCGCCATTGTGATCGCATCATCGCGATCGAGAACGGCGCGATCGTCGAGGAAGGCGACCACCATTCGCTGCTGGCGCGCTCCGAGAGCCTTTACGCGCGGCTGTGGCGCCTGCAGCAGCAGGAAAGCGACGCCTGAACGGTGAGATAGGCATGAGTTTGGTGCAATCGGGAAATTCTTCGGCAACGCCGGCGACGTCCGGCGGCAAGGCGCTCGTCCCGCGGACGACGGCCTCGCAGCTGACCGATACCGATCGCGAGTTTTTGCCGGCCGCGCTCGAGATTCTGGTGACGCCGCCCTCGCCGGTCGCGAAATCGCTGCTGCTCGCGATCTGCGCGCTGTTCTTCGGCGTGCTGGCCTGGTCGTATTTCGGCTGGATCGACATCTATGCCGTGGCGCCCGGAAAGATTCAGCCGGACGGCGGCTCGAAGGTGGTGCAACCGGTCGACGCCGGGAAAGTCGTGGCCATCCGCGTGCAGAACGGCAGCCGCGTCAATGCCGGCGATGTTCTAATAGAGCTTGATGCAACCGAATCAGACGCCGACCGCCAAGCGCAGGCGAGCGATCTCGAAGCAGCAAGCGCCGAGGCGGCGCGGCGCAAGGCGGCGATTGCAGCGGCGCAGACCGAAGCCATGGCGCCGGTGCCGATTGCGTTTGGTCCTGGCATCAGCGAGCCAGTGCGCCGCCGCGAGCAGGGCGTGCTCACCGCCGACCTCGCCCAGCTGCGTTCGACCGTCAACGGCTTGAAGTCGCAGCTTGCCGAAAAGGTCGCCACCAAGGCGCGGCTCGAATCCACCATCGCCGAGCGGCAAAAACTCATTGCGCTGACCAAAGAGCGCGTATCGATGCGCCAGAAGCTCGAGGCACTGGGCGCCGATTCGCGCGCCCAGACCATCGAGGCGCTGCAGCAATACGAGACGGAGCTGACAACCGATACCGACGAGCGCGGCCAGCTTCTGGAGGCCGGCGCCGCGATGGCTTCGCTTGACCGCAAGATCGAGCAGTCGATCACCCAGTTCATTGCCGATCAGTCGCAGAAGCTTGCCGAGGCCGAGCACAGGCGCGATCATCTCGAACAAGATCTGATCAAGGCGCAATCGAAGGCGAGTCATGCCGCGCTCAAGGCGCCGATTTCCGGAACCGTGCAGCAGCTTGCGGTATCGAGCCTGGGTCAAGTGGTGGCGAGCGGCCAACCGCTTCTTACCCTCGTGCCGTTCGATCAGCCGCTCGAAATCAAGGCCATGGTCGCCAATCAGGACGTCGGCTTCGTCGAGATGGGCCAGAATGCGGTGGTCAAGGTCGATTCCTTTCCGTTTACCCGCTATGGCACCCTCGACGGCACCGTCGAAAGAGTGTCGCGCGACGCCGTCGACGAGCGCGATGCTACCGAGCTGAGCGACGCGGCCAATGCGGCGCGGCCGCAAGGCGCGGCACCGGGCGCGCCGGCAAAGACGCAGAATCTGGTGTTTCCGGCGACCATCCGGCTGGCGAAGCGCACCATGGACATCGACGGCAAAGAGGTGGCGCTCATGCCGGGCATGGCTGTCAGTGTCGAGATCAAGACCGGACAGCGCCGCGCCATCGATTATCTGTTGTCGCCGTTACGCGAAATGGTCAGCGAAACGGCCCGGGAGCGCTAAAAACCGCAGGTGCAGACTGGACGGCAGGGTCCGGTCTTATTGATCTGGCTTGTATCCGTCGGTCAGCGTCTGCAGAAAAGCAATAATATCGCTCTCGTCCTGCGCCGTCATTGCCGGCATCTCGCCCAAATGCCGATCGAACGGCGGGTCGGCAACGTCGATATTGACCTGAAACCGCGCCGGAACATCATCGTACTTTCGCACTGCTCCGTCCGACCCGCGCGGGTAGACCTTCTGCGGATCGGTGTCGCGGAAGTTATAGAAGTCGAGCACCTGTTGCAGCGTCTGGAACACGCCATTGTGGAAGAATGCCCGCCGCGTCGCGGTGTTGCGCAGGGTCGGAGTTCCAAACATGCCGCAAAATTGCGTCTGGGTTGCCAACTCGGCACGAATGGGTCCGCAGATGCCGAGGTCGAAATAACCGGGATCCTTGTTGACGGCGAGAGCAAGGTTGCGCGGCGCGCCCAACGCCTCGTACTGATGATCGGTGAACAGCGGCGGCAAACCATCGCGGCTCGGCTGGTCTAGATGGCAGCCACCGCAATTGGCCTTCTTGGGATCGTTGAACAGATTATAGCCCCGCATCTCGGCTTCGCTCAGACGGGCCTTGCCTTCGAGCCAGTAATCGAACTTGCTGCTGTAGGGGTGGAAGCTCGGCTCTTCGACCTGAAAGCGCCCGACCGCAAACATCGCTTCCGCGACCAGGAGCCTGGGATTGTCGAACACGCCCGGACCAAACAGCTGGGCGAATAGCTTTGCATAGGACGCCTGGCGCAACTTCCCCACCACGTTTGCAATATCGCCGCCGTCCATCTCGCGCTGGTCGAGCAGCGGCATGATGGCTTGATCCTGCAAAGTGTTGGCGCGGCCGTCCCAGAACAGACCGCCCTGGGGAACAATATTGGCTGTGGCTTGCGCGGATGTGGCAACTTTTTGCGCGCGCGCCGCCGTCTGGCCGAGCGCGGCCATCTGCGCGAGATTCACATTTTCGACTTCCGGATTGTCAGGGCCGATGCTGAAGGGCGGCTGCCGTTCGAGATACTCGAGCGAAGGCACCGCCCGCGCGCCTTGGCTTGATAGCTTGGGGCCGCCGAGCATGACCGGCCCGTCGTTCGGCGGTCCATAGGCGTGCTGTGGGCTGTGACACGAGGCGCAGGACAGCTGCCCCGAAGAAGAAAGATTTGCGTCGTAGAAAATCTGCTGTCCAAGCTGCGCCATCGCCGACAAAGGCGCTGCACGCGGCCGGACGAGATGAATCGGATTCGGGTTTTCGCCTGACAAGCCTTGCGGTTCAGCCGCAACGCTGGCGCCGGCTAGCGTAAGCAAGCCGGCGCCCAACAGCCACAAGAAGTGGCGAAATCGGATCACGCTGCGTCGCCCGATTAGTGGTGGTCCGGCGGCGCGGGGGAAATGACGATACCGGTCTCGGGATCGAGGAAGAGGCTGTCGGTCGTATCGCCACGACCGAAATCGAACATGTCCATGATCGATCCGGCGGTGGCATCGAACGAGCCGCCGCCGAGACGCTCGCCGTTAAGCCAGTTGTCTTCGATGAAGCGCACCACAGAAGCCTGCGAAATCCGCGTGTGGCTCACAAAGTTTCGCTTGGCGTAAGGCGAGATCACCAGGAACGGGACACGGGTACCGGGCCCGCAGCGGCCGTTCACCGGCTTGCCGGCAAGGCCGTCAGGCTGCGGCTGCGTCGCAACGCCGGTGCCGCATTGGTCCGGGCCGTTGACCGCGTCGGCCGTCGAGTAGGACGCGCTGGTCGGGACGGCATAGGCGTGGTCGTACCAGCCGTCGGAGTCGTCATAAGTCAGGATCACCGCCGTATCCTTCCAATCAGGCTGGAGCTCGAGGAAATTGATCAGATCGACCAGCCCCTGCTGTTCATCGAGCGGATCGGAATTGCCAGGGTGACCGTCCTGATAGGCCGCCATCTTGATGTAGGACACGGCCGGGAAGTTGCCGCCCTTCACTGTGGTAAAGAAGTCCTGGAGATCGTATTCGTGATTGGCCGGGTCGAGCGTTGTGCTGCCGACCTCCATAGTATGGCCGATCGCCTCGACCGAGCTCGGACGCGCGTGGGTCGGGTTCTCGGTTGAAGCGAAGTACTGGAACCACATGTGGTGCTGAACGTAGTCGTTGATGTTGGCGCCGACGACGCTCGAGAAAGTGCTGCGCTTGCAACCGGTGGTGCCATTGGCGTTTATCGTTTGCAGATTGAAGCCGCCCATGAAGCCGCCCCAGCTGATGTCGGCGGCATTGAGCAAGTCACCAATGTTCTTGCTCGTCATCTGCACCGTCTTTGACGTGCTCGAGCAGGTATCGAAAGCGGGATCGCTGTCGCCAATCTGGGTCAAGCCGCCTTGGCCGTCGGCGACCTCCTGCGTTGCGCTGATCGACCCGACCTTGATCACCGCGCCGTTGGTTTGACCGGAGACCACTTCGAGGGCGCCCGGCGTCGACGGACCGTAGGTGTCCGTGTAGGCGTTGTCGTTCAGTGCGAAATTCTGAGCGTAGTTCCAAATCGCCATCACGGTATTGCCGTCGAAATAACCCATCACCTGCCCGGTGGTGCCGAACGCGCCGACGCCACCGGCGGTGCCGTTACCGGTATTTAACGGAAACAGATCGGCCTTGCCATTATCGTAGGCCTTTTGCTCCGCCGTATAGCCGTGGTTCTGATCTGCGGTGTTAGCCTGCGTCCGATCGAGACGGAACGGATTTGTCGCACCCGTGCCATTCTCCGGATTCAAATTCGGGTTGTTGGTGAGCAGGTTGGCGTTCGCCAGATTGTTCACCGTCGGCGTCTCGCGGTCGGGTTTGAACGGGATTTCGCCTGGCGGGTTTGCCGCGTTCGGATAAGTCGCGAAATAATGGTCGAACGACCGATTCTCATTAAAGATGATCACGAGATGCTTGATAGGCGTTGCGGTGTGATGGTCACGGCCATGACCGTGATCATGATCTGGATCGGCGAGGACTGCACCGCCGCAAACAGCGGCGGCCGCAATCAAGGACATCGCGGCGGTGGAAAGCAAAAGCTTTTTCATTGTGGTGCCCCGGAAATGTCGCTCCCTGCACACTTCCTAGTTCACCAGCCATGACCGGCTCGTGTCAGGTTTGTAACGAGACCGAATTAAGTTCGCTGAGTCGCTCGCGGTGCACTGTGTAAATCGTGGAGAACGATTTACGAAAGCGAGCGCTCTCTTAATTCTGTCGCTGCCGCCCCGCCTGTCCGACGTCGCGACGAATGCAATGAGCCGACACGACGCGAGTATCAGACGGCAGTCCAGGGAATTATGGCGGCGTAGCGGCAATTCGCGTTCTCGGATTGGAATTGTCTTCACAAGCGATTAGACTGCATGCGTCTGATGGGGACGGGTCGAACAAGACCTCGCAGATGCTATGCGGAAGCGAACAGGCGCGTATGGGATTGCGGCGCTCATCGCGAGCGTCATCGTGGGGTCTGCTGCACTCAGCCCCGCACATGCCTTGACCGTGCGGCAAGGCGTGGCTGCGCTCGAACGGCACGATTACACCGCCGCGGCTGCAATTTTCGTGCCGATGGCGCAGCACGGCGATCCAAACGCGCAAGCCTATCTCGGTCTGCTTTACTCCAAAGGTTACGGCGTGCCGCAAAATTACACGGTCGCCGCGCTGTGGTATCGGCGCGCCGCCGAGCAGGGTCATGCCGGCGCCCAGTACGAGCTCGGCCTGTTGTACGACAGGGGTTTTGGTGTGCCGCAAGACGTAGTCGAAGCTGAGAAGTGGCTCATCCTTGCGACCGCCGGCGCCAATGGACCAACCGCCGAAGATTGGGCGCGCATTCGCGATGCGGTGCGCACCAAAATGACCCGCGGCCAGATCGCCAAGGCGCGCTTCCGCGCGATTCAGTGGCTGCCGCGGCACGAACGCTGACGAAAGCCACACCGCATCGAGGGTTTCGCCAATCACGGAGCGGTCTAATGTGCGGCGACAATCCTTTCCGCGATCCAGCCGATCCAGATCGCCGGCGCAAAAAATAGCCCGAACGGCAGTCGCGTCGCCGCGGTGACTGGCCGATGCAGCAGGTACCGCCACGCGCCATAGGCAATGAGCGCCGCCATCGCCGCCGCCTCGATCACCCACGCGATCGTGAACCAATCGAGCCAGGCGCCGGCAACGGCGGCGAGTTTCACATCACCGAGGCCGAGCCCCGGCCGGCCGCGTAGCGCCTGATAAAGCACCATCAGAGCCAGGAACGGCAGCGCCGCGGCCAAGGCGCGCAACAGGCAAACTGTAAGCGCAGCGACGACCGGCTTGGCGCCAAACAGCGCCGCAGCCGCCAACCCAAGCAGAAAAGCCGGCGCGGTCAGCGCGTTCGGCACCAGAAAATGGCGCGCATCGCTGACCGCGATGGCGAGCATCGACAGCGCCAAGGCCGCGCCAAAAGCGCCTTCGAGGTTGGTGCTGACCGCGAAGCTGACGCCGATGCCAAGTAGGCCTACCGGCGCCGCGACGGGCAAAACCTTGCGCATCAAATGCCCGCGCTAATACCGGCGGGTCACCGGCCCGTTCTGTATGCCGGGAAAGTTTCCGCCGATCAGATCGCCGTTGAGCTTGGAGCGTATCTCCTCGGCGATGCGATGCGCGTCGACCGCATCGCGGATGACGGTCGGGCGAATGAAGATAACCAGCTCGGTGCGGGTTTTGGTGCCGCTTTGCTGCCCGAACAGGTCGCCGATGCCGGGAATGTTGCCGAGACCCGGAATGCTCTGTCGCGTTCGGTCGGTCTCGTCGCTGATCAAGCCGGCCAACAACACGGTCTGGCCGTTGGGCACCGCGATCGAGCTCTTCACGCTACGGTCCGAGATGGTGGGGGTGAGGGCGGTGGCTGAATTCGAATTCGGCTCAACCGCACTGTCTTCCTGGCTGATGTCGAGCACCACGGTGCCGTTGGCGCTGACGCGGGGCACGACCTGCAGGATGATGCCGGTGTTGCGATAATCGATGGTGTTGACCACCGTGTTGTTGGCGGTCAGCACCGTCGCCGATCCGGTCGAGATCGGCACCTGGTCGCCGACCTGCAGCGTGGCCACCTGGTTGTTGAGAACGACGAGCGACGGATTGGACAGGATTTTCGTGCTCGTCACGCTGTCCAGCGCGTTGAGCACGACATTCGCGTTTGACAGCGGACCGACGACAAAATTGAAGCCCGGAAGCGTCGGCGTCATGGCGGCAGACGTACCGTTGGTGTTAAGCAGCGAAATACCGTGGCTGTTCAGAAAAAATTGCACCCCGTAGGTCAGCTGATCGTTCAGCGTCACTTCCGCGATGGTGGCCTCGATCGCGACCTGAACCGGCGGCCGGTCGATCTGCCGCAAGGTCTGCGCCACGATGCGCTGGGCTTCCTGATTGCCATAGACCAGGATCGAATTGTCGGTCACGTCGGGGGTGATGCGCAGATTGGCAAGAAGGGCTTCGCCGGGATGAGCGCTCCCAAACGCTACACCCGCCTGGCTTGCGCCCAAGCCGCCGCCGGCGGAGCTTGTCGCACGCGACCCTAATGCGCCGCCGCCAGCCTGCGGAGCTGCCCCAATGGGGCCCGCGGTTGCCGTCGCCCCGGCGGGCCCGGCAGCCGCGGCGGCCTGTGGCGGCAATGCGCTCAACGCTGCAAGCGGTCCGCCGGAGCTGGTAACCGAGAGGCCGCTACCCGGCGCTATCTGGCTTTGCGCCGAGTTCAGCGAGGCGGCCGTTTCGCCAAGCAGCATCTGC
>JASHWN010000307.1 GCA_030044035.1 Xanthobacteraceae bacterium | reverse complement strand
CCTTCTACGGGCCCGGCGGTTTCGCCACGCCCGACGACGTCGCCGCGCTCGAGGCGGCGCAGCTCGGCTTTGCCGCCTGGCGCGAGGTGCGCTGGTCCGACCTGTCGCGCGGCATGGGCAAGCCCGTCGACCAGCAGCTCGCCACCGACGAGGGCCACCTGCGGGTGTTCTGGCGCAAGTGGAACGAGCTGATGGAGGCGCGGGTATGAACGAGGTGCTTGCCGCCACCGTCTCGCGCGCCGAGATCGAGGATTTCCTGTTCCACGAGGCGGAGCTGTTGGATTCCTGGCGGCTCGACGAATGGCTGACGCTGTTGACCGACGACGCGACCTATTACGTGCCGCCGAACGACAAGCCGGACGCCGACGCGCGCTTTACCTTGTTCACCATCGCCGACGACATGGTGCGGCTGCGCGAGCGCGTCATCCGCCTGAAGGATCCGAACTGCCACGCCGAATTTCCGCCGTCGCGCACGCGGCGCCTGATCGGCAACGTGCGCATCACCGGCATCGACGGCGACGTGATCTCGGTGGCGGCGAATTTCATCGTGCACCGCTACCGCATCAACGATCTGACACGGGTCTTCGTCGGCCACTATCGCTACAAACTCAAGCGCCAGGGCGGCCGGCTCAAGATCGCCGAACGCCGGGCGGTTCTGGACGCGGAGGAGCTGGGCCTCTTGGGCTCGGTAAGTTTTATTTTGTAACCAACTCCCCTCCCCCCATTCGCGCAGCGAATGGCGGGGAGGGGTCGGGGGTGGGGGGCATGCCTCGCGGCAAGGCACGGACAGGCAAGAAAGATCAGCGCGTGCCGCTCGCCCGTCGGCTGCGCCGCATGATGACGCCGGCGGAACGAAAGCTGTGGTGGCATCTTCGGGAGGCACAATTCGACGGCAGCCATTTTCGCCGGCAGGCCACCATCGGTCGCTATTTTGTAGATTTTTGCTGTCACACGAACAGGCTCATCATCGAAGTTGATGGCGCCAGCCACGCCGAGGGTCGGCAGTTGATCGCAGACGCACGACGTAGTGAATTTTTGCAGGCGCACGGCTATCGCGTGCTCAGGTTCTGGAACAACGATGTCCTAACGAACATCGAAGGTGTCATGACAGTTATTGCGGGCGCTCTCGCCAGCGGAGAAGCCGAAGAGCCCCCCACCCCTGACCCCTCCCCGCCATTCGCTGCGCGAATGGGGGGAGGGGAATCGAAAACCGGACCCGTTGGCGGCGCATGATAGGGATGGTCCATGTCCGAGCTGGACAAAGTGTTCGACGAAATCGCGCACAAGCGCGCGGAGGCGGACCGCGAGCGGCGCGAGCACGTCAAGTTGGCGTCCGATTTTCTGACGGAATTTTTCGAAGCCGACATCAAGCCGTCGCAGACCTTGAAAAGCCGCGGCATCGACGCGCATTTCGCCGACAACAAGCTCATCCTGCACCGGCCGCAAGCCGGCCATTACGAGGAGCCGCTCTATATCGTGGTCGGCGAGCAGGGCGAGATCGACGTCGCCGGCCGCTCGCTCGGCCGCTACCAGCCGGCGGAAAAACTCGCCAAAAAGCGCGAGCTGATCGGCGAGATCATCTCGTTCTTCGATTTGTAAGACTTATGTGTAAAGCCTCATTCGTCATTCCGGGTTCGCCGCTTTGCGGCGCCCCGGAATGACGTGCTTAGGCCCTGTTTTGGCCGACATCGAAAGGCGCTATAAGCGCGCCGAAAACCTGTACGATTTCCCGCAAGGATCGCGCCCATGTATGCCGCCCCCGGAGTGAAGACGAGCCCGGATTTCCCAATCCCCGAGACGATGAAGGCTTGGGTGCTGGGCAATGCGGGCGAGCTGAAGCCCGCGAAAAAGCCGGTGCCGGTGCCCAAACGCGCCGAGGTGCTGGTGCGCATCGATGCGGTGGCGATCTGCGCCACCGATCTCGAGATCATCGATCATGGCGTGCCGGCGATGATCCAGGGCGGCCTGCCGTTCAACAAGAATTTCACGCCGGGCCACGAGTATATGGGCACCGTGGTGGCGCTCGGCCCCGGCGTCGACGAATACCGCATCGGCCAGCGCGTCACCGTCGAGATCCACGCCGGCTGCGGCCAGTGCAAGCGCTGCCGCGAGGGCATGTACACGTCATGCCATAACTACGGACTGAACTACGGCGACGTCGACAAGGGCCACCGCGCCAACGGCTTCACCACCGACGGCGGCTTTTGCGAATACCAGGTCAACAACATCAACACGCTGGTCGCGATCCCCGACGCCATGTCGGACGAGGAGGCGACGCTGGTGGTGACGGCCGGCACCGCCATGTACGGCCTGACCGAGCTCGGCGGCCTCGTCGCCGGCGAGAGCGTCGTGGTCACCGGGCCGGGACCGATCGGCCTGCTCGGCGTTGCGGTCGCCAAAGCGTTGGGCGCGCAGCCGGTCATCCTCACCGGCACCCGCGACAATCGCTTGAAGATCGGCCGCGAGCTTGGCGCCGATCATGTCGTCAACGTGCGCAACGAAGACGCAGTCGAAGCGGTGCGCCGGCTCAATGGCGGCAAAGGCGTCGATTACGTGCTCGAATGCTCGGGCGCGCCGAACGCCGTCAACGAGGCGATCCGCATGGTCAACCGCGGCGGCAAGGTCTGCCTCGCCGCGTTCCCGCACCAGGAGACGCCGGTCGACGTCGCCCACATCGTGCGCAACAACATTTATCTCTACGGCATCCGCGGCGAGGGCAAGAGCGCCACGCACCGCGCCGAAGCTTTCATGTCGCAGAAGCGTTTCGACGCGACCAAAATCCACACCCACACCTTTGCGCTCGACGATTTGCCGACGGCGATCCGCTACGCCAAGGACCGCGTCGACGACGCCATCAAGGTCGTGGTCAAGGCGCCCGGCGTGACCGCGCATCGGGTTGCCGCCGAATGATCCGCCGCATCGCTCACGTCTTGCGGATGCGGAACGTCAGCAGCTTTTTGTCCTTTTGCACTTGCACCAGCGTGTCGCCGGTCTGATTGAGCAGATTCGGAATGTCGATGCTGGCAAGCGGATCGGTGCATTCGACGAGCAAAATATCGCCCGGCTGCATCGCACCGAGCGCCTTTCTGGTACGCAGCGCTGGCAGCGGGCATTTCAGGCCGCGCAAATTGAGGATCTTTTCGGTCATTGCTTTAAGAGTCGCCGAAGCCGCTGATCGTCCTTATCATATTGTCGATGGTCGAGGATTCTGGCATCCAGCGCATCGCGCGACTGACGCCGCTCAAAGCGGTCCTTGAACTCATTGATTTGCGGGTCGAGGCCGTAAAGCCGCAAAGATGGGCGATAGCTACTACGTGTGGTTATACGCTGGCCGAAGATGTCGTGTCATCCGAGCGTCCCGAACATCCGATCGCGTTGCGTGACGGTTTCGCCGTAGCTTCGGCCGCCATTGCCGATGCCGGCCCCTATGCACCAATGCCGCTGCCGCCGCCCGCTTGCCGTATTGACGTTGGGGAGGCGATGCCGAGCGGTGCAGACGCCGTGTTGCCGCTCGACGCTGTAGTACTGCGAGGCGAACGAGCCGAAGCCGTCGCACCGGTCACGCCGGGCGAGGGCGTATTGCCGGCGGGTGGCGATGCGGCGCCGCACTCGCTCATGCGCCGCGCCGGCGAAAGAGTGAGGCCGATCGACATTGCAGCTATGCAGGCGGCCGGAATTAAAAGCGCGCTCATTCGAGAGCCCCGCATAGCCATTGTCCTTGGCGTCGAGCCTACGCGCTACCTCCATTGGGTACCTGGCTTTCTTGTTCGCGCAGTCTTCGATGCTGGTGCCAAGGTGTCCGGTGACCGTGACGTCACTCTTGAAGTCGCGGTCGCCAGTGAGAAAAACGATGCCATCATCGCAGTCGGCGGCACCGGCAGCGGACGCCACGACAGTGCGGTGCGAGCCTTCGCCCGGCTTGGGCGGGTCGAGACACACGGGATTGCTATCTCGCCCGGCGAAACCACCGCGTTGGGATTCGCGGGCACGCGCCCTGTCCTGCTTGTCTCCGGCCGGCTCGATGCCGCTCTCGCAGCCTGGCTTTTGATTGGCCATCACATCGTGGCAAGGCTTTCCGGCCAAGTTGTTGAGGATAGCAAGTTAATGCTGCCGCTGCGGCGGAAAGTCGCTTCGGCGATCGGCATGACCGAAGTCGTGCCGGTTCGTTGCGAAGATGGCATGGCAGAGCCGCTCGGCTCCGGCTATCTCTCCTTTATGACGTTGGCGCGAAGCGATGGTTGGATCGCGGTACCAGCCGCCAGTGAAGGTTATGCGGCAGGTACGCCAGTTACGGTAAGCCTATGGCGATGAGCGATAAAACGGCCGCTTTGGAGAAGCCGCTCGAACATCCGAGCGCCGCGATCCTCGACGCCGTCAAGCGTGCGGCGCGGCAGGAGCAATTCCTCGAAGTGGTCAGCGCTGCCGAGGCGCGACGTCGCTTCGAAGCGTGCATCGACCGCTCGCCGCTGCCCGGCGAAAGCGTGCCATTGGCGGCTGCGCTGTCCCGCGTACTCGCTGCGGATGTCATTGCGCCGGTCGATGCGCCACCGTTCGATCGCTCCAATGTCGACGGCTTCGCGGTGCGTGCGGTCGACGTTGCCGGCGCCACCGACGGCGCGCCGCGGCGGCTTGTGCTCAACCCCGAGGTCGTGGCGTGCGGCGTTGAGCCCGCAGTCGAGGTCAGGCGCGGCACAGCGACCGCGATCGCGACCGGCGGCGTCATCCCGCGTGGCGCCGACGCCGTGGTGATGATCGAGCACACCGAACTCATCGAAGACGCGGTCGCGCCTGCGATCGAGGTACGGCGCGGTGCCGCCAGCGGGCAGTTCATTTCCTACGCCGGCTCTGACATCGCGCGCGGTGAAACGCTGCTGCGCAAGGGTGCTCGCGTCGGCTCGCGCGAGATTGGCATGCTCGCGGCCTGTGGCTTACCGGCCGTCGACGTGGTGCGTCGCCCGCGCGTTGCCGTGCTCTCGACCGGCGATGAATTGGTCGAACCGGGCCGGCCGCTCAGACCAGCCGG
>JASHWN010000306.1 GCA_030044035.1 Xanthobacteraceae bacterium | reverse complement strand
AAATCCATGATGCCGCCCTCGTTGACGAGGTCGTCGGCGATCGACTGGATGAAGCAGGCGTGCGGCTGCGGATGCTCGTAGGCGGTGGCGGACTGCTTAAGCTCGCCGGTCTGGTAATCGACGTAGAAGTGGCCCTGGCTCGGGCCGTCGATGCCGTAGGCCCAGTGCAGGCCGGTGTTGAACCATTGCGGCGAGTTCGGCGCCACCATCTGCATCGCCAGCATGTAGCGGTGCTCGTCGAAGAACGCCTGGGCGTCTTCTTCGGAGGAGAAGTAGCCGCCCTTAAAACCCCAATAGGTCCAGGTGCCGGCGAGCCGGTCGAATACCTGCTTGCAGGAATGTTCGCCGACATAGCGCTCGGCCTCCGGCAGCTCGGCGAGCGCGGCCGCATCGGCGACGCTGCGCCACAGCCAGGACGGAACGCTTTCCTCCTCGACCTTTTTCAGGCGCGCGGGCACGCCGGCTTTGCGGAAGTATTTTTGCGCCAGCACGTCGGAGGCGACCTGCGACCACTGGTCGGGCACCTCGACGTCGTCGGCATGGAACACGATCGAGCCGTCGGGATTGCGGATTTCGCTTGTGGTCAGGCGAAAAACGATGTCCGCGTAGGGCGATTGTCCCGCTTTGGTGAAACGCCGCTCGATCCGCATTTTTGGCCCCTTTCCTTCCCTTTGCTCCTTAGCCGGCGGCTCAAGCGGAAGCCCGCTTCAAATATAAGCCGCCGACGGCTTTCCCGCGATGCGGACCGAGCGTTGCCCGGCCGCATCCCGCTTACTCCTGTCGGCTCCGACACCCACCCATGTCCGGCTTAAGAGAACCGGATCCTCGTTGCGACGCGCCCGGGCGGCTTCCGCAAAGGGGCGACACGTTCCCGTACGCACGCCGCAAGCGGCGCGCGGCCAGTCCCCAAAACCCTTTGTGGAGAGCCCGGCGGACTAAAAGCTACCCGCGCGCCGAACTTTTGGAGGCTAGGCCAAGGTCGGCGCGCGCGTCAAGACTTAGTATGAAAACCTGAATCAAGCGCTAAATGTGGGGATAGCGGGGACGAATCGCCAGCCGCTGCGCAAGTATCGGAGATTCGTAGGGAATCCCCAAATCGACCCTAGTGAGATCGCGGCGTTTTCAACCATTACGCGGCATCGCCGTAGTCCAGACCGGCTGGCGGGCAGGATTTTCTTCAATGGCCGATCGGACTGCAGGGCACCGGTCTGTCACGCTTGCGTCACGCAGCGGCGCGGGTTTCTCGGCGATTCTGAGTGAGAGGACACGAGAAAATGGGCCTTTCGCGCAGCGCCCGGCCTGCTGGTGCCACCTAACCTATTGATTCTACTCGCAAGAACATGGCTTACGATGTCGTAGATGTGTTGTCGCCAGCCCGACTCAGCGGCAAACCGGGCCGACTCAGTGGAAAAGATGCGCCTCGATCCGATCCACCGGCTCATTGGTGAGGTCCTTGTCGAGTTCGGCGACGATCTTGGCTTTGACATCGGCATGAAAGGCACGCCGCAGCTCGGCGAGCGTCTTCGGCGGCGCGGCGACCAGAATCGCCGGTACGTGGCGACGACGCACGACCTCCTCCAGGACGGCGGCGACCCGCTCGGCGAAGCGCTGCTCTTCGAGGTGATGCCAGTCGGTTTCTTCCATGCCGCTCCGCCGTGGCGATCCGGCGCTGGCAAAGCCGCGGCCCGGCTTGTCGGTGCCTTGCTCGCGGGTCGGCGGGTTGCCTTCCTTGAACACCTGCTCGGTGCGCAGGTCCGGCACCTCCTCGTCGCCGACATTGCGCAGAAACAGCGCCTTGCGGCCGTCGCCGATAAACACCAGCGCGTCGTGCGGTAGTTTGGTCATCGCAATTACTCCGCCTGTGCAATGCGCCGAAGCTGGCAGTGGTTCCTCGCACGCATATAAAACAATTTCGCATTTGCAAGCGTAGTCTCATTGATGCCGATCAAACCGGCGCGAATTGCGCTTCGTCTTCCGGCGTCCCGCGAGCGGCGCCATGCCGCTTGATTCGGCAGCCGATCGGGCGTTGAATTTCGCTGCAGCCGCGGCGGCTTTTTAAAAGACCGAACAAGCCGCGACGCCGGGAGGACATGTCATGACCGCCATCGAACGGCGCGCCTTCGTGCAGGGCGCGGGATTGGGCACGCTCGCCTTCATGGTCGGCGGCGCCGAAGTTTTGCTGACGCCGCGGCAGGCGCATGCCCAAGCCGTGCCGCTGCGCACGCTGTCGGCCGAACAGGCGGCGACGCTCGATGCGCTCGGCGAGACGCTGGTGCCCGGCGCCAAAGCGGCCGGCATCACGCAGTTCGTCGATCAGCAGATTTCCATACCGCCCGAGCAGGCGCTGCTACAGGCGCGCATTCTCAACGTCCGCCCGCCCTTCGCCAATTTTTACCGCGCCGCGCTCGGCGCGGTCGACGCCGCGAGCAACAAGAATAAAGGCCGCAAGTTTGCCGAACTGTCGGCCGCCGAGCAGCACGATTTCGTCGGCCAGATGCGCATCAACAAGATCGACGGCTGGCAAGGGCCGCCGTCGCCGTTCGTGTTCGCGGTGTTGCGCAGCGATGCGGTCGACGTCGTCTACGCCACCATGGAGGGCTATGCCGCGCTCGGCATTCCCTACATGCCGCACATCGCACCGACGCAGAAGTGGTGAGGGGAGCGCATCATGGCCAACGAAAAAGTCGATGTGGTCGTAGTCGGCTCCGGCGCCTCGGGCTCGACGTATGCGGCAGTGCTCGCCAAGGCCGGCAAGAAGGTCGTGGTGCTCGACAACGGGCCGGTTTGGAAACTCAACGAACTGATCAGCTCCGATATTTGGGGCCGGCGGCTGAAACCCGCGGGCGGGCCGATCCTGCTCGGCGGCAAGAACCCGTTCGCCTACGCCAATCAGGGCGCTTACGCGGTCGGCGGCGCCGCGCTGCACTACTTCGCGCAATTCCCGCGCTATCTGCAGACCGACTTCAAGATGAAAAGCGAGCACAATCGCGGCCACGATTGGCCGATCGCTTACGAAGATTTGGCGCCGTTTTACGACAAGGTCGCGCAAGACATCGGCGTGTCGGGCGACGCCAAGGCGGAAGAGAAATGGCGGCCGCCCGGAAAACCGTATCCGATGCCGCCGATGAAAGTCTTTCCGGCCGGCAAAGTATGGCTCAAAGGCGCCGCCGCCAACGACATCCATTTGATCCCGATGGCGAACGGCATGAACTCGACCATGTTCAAAGGCCGCGATGCCTGCATCTATGACGGTTGGTGCGCCGTCGGCTGCCCGATCGGCGCGCTCGCCAATCCGCTGGTGACCTATCTCGGCGACGCGCGCAAAGCCGGTGCCGAGGTGCGGGGCTTGAGCAACGTTACGCGCGTCCTCACCAATGCGGCCGGCACGCGCGCGATCGGCGTCGAATATTACGACGCGCAAAAGCAGCGGCAGGTGCAGGAGGCAAGCGTGGTGGTGCTCGCCGCCTGGTCGGCGCAGAACCCGCGCATCCTGCTCAATTCGGCGACCGACAAGCACCCCAACGGGCTTGCCAACAAGAACGAGCTCGTCGGCAAGTTCATGATGACCCACCACATCGCCGGCACCTGGGCGCTGTTCGACGAGGATATCACGCCGCATCTCGGCACGGTCGGCGCGCAGTTCATGTCGTACGACCG
>JASHWN010000305.1 GCA_030044035.1 Xanthobacteraceae bacterium | reverse complement strand
CGGAGGACTGGAAAGAAAAAATCGGCCGGCACGACGCGATCTTCTTCGGCGCGGTCGGCTGGCCGGCGAAAATTCCCGATCACGTCTCGCTGTGGGGCTCGCTCATTCAGTTCCGCCGCGAATTCGACCAATACGTCAATCTGCGGCCGGTGCGGCTGATGCCGGGCGTGCCTTCCCCGCTCGCCAACCGCAAGCCCGGCGACATCGATTTCTGGGTGGTGCGCGAGAACACCGAGGGCGAATATTCGGCGATCGGCGGCCGCATCTTTGGCGGCACCGAGCGCGAGGTCGTGGTGCAGGAGACCGTGCTGTCGCGCATCGGCGTCGACCGCGTGCTCAAATTCGCCTTCGAGCTCGCGCGCCGGACGCCGAAGAAGCATTTGACGTCGGCGACCAAGTCGAACGGCATCGCCATCACCATGCCGTACTGGGACGAGCGCGTCGAAGCGATGGCGAAACATTTTCCCGACGTGAAATGGAACAAGTATCACATCGACATTCTCACGGCGCTGTTCGTGCTGCGGCCGGATAAATTCAACGTCGTGGTCGGCTCCAACCTGTTCGGCGACATTCTCTCCGACCTCGGCCCGGCCTGCACCGGCACCATCGGCATCGCACCGTCCGGCAACATCGATCCGGAGCGGCGCTTTCCGTCGCTATTCGAGCCGGTGCACGGCTCGGCGCCCGATATCGCCGGGCAGGGCATCGCCAATCCGATCGGCCAGATCTGGTCGGGCGCGATGATGCTCGAGCATTTGGGCGAGGCCGATGCGTCGGCGGCGATCGTCAAGGCGATCGAGCGTGTGCTCGCCGAGCCGAAACTGCGCACCCGCGATCTCGGCGGCGCCGCCGACACCGTCACCTGCGGCAAGGCGGTGGCCGAAGCGCTGATGTAATGTTGTCATGCTCCGCGAAAGCGCAGCATGCACTCTTTAAGGATCTTCTTGATCGACGGCGTGAAGCGACCGCGCATCTGGTCAGTTACGCGACTGCATAACGGATAGGGCGAAATGACGATGATCGGCATTATCGGCCTCGGCCGCATGGGATCGGCGATGGCCGAGCGTTTGCGCAGCCAGGGTTTTGCTGTGGTCGGCTGGGACCATGACGCCGCGGCCAACGCGGGCGCCGCCGCCGCCGGCTTGCGCATCGCGGCCAACGCGGGCGCAGTCGCTGCCGCGTCGGACATCATCATTTCCAGCATCACCGAGGACAACGGCGCGCGGCGCGTCTTCAGCGGACCGGACGGTTTTCTGCTGGCCGACGTGAGCGGCAAACTGTTCATCGAGATGAGCACGCTGCAGCCGATGACCGGCCGCGAATTGGTGCCATTGGTCGAGGGCAAAGGCGCGCGGCTTATAGAGGCGCCGGTGCTCGGCACCATTCCGCAAGCGCGCGCCGGCACGCTGTTCGCCATGGTGGGCGGCCGCGACGAGGACCTTTCGCGGGCGCGGCCGGTGCTGGAAAAGCTGACGCGCCGCATCCTCCATATGGGCCCGGCCGGCTCCGGCTACGCCATGAAGCTCGCCGCCAATCCCGGGCTCGGCGCCTACGTGCAGGCGATCGCCGAGTCGCTGGCGCTCGGGCTCCGCCAAGGCCTCGCGCTCGGTGTCATGGTCGATGCGCTGCAGGAGAGCGCCACCGCCTCCCCGTGGCTCAAAGCCAAGGCCGGCGTGCTACGCGGCGAGCCCGCCGAGATGACGCTCGACATCCGCACCTTGCGCAAGGACATCATGTCGGTCGTTGCGACCGGCGCGCTCTCAGGCGTGCCGACGCCGCTTGCCTCGGGCGCGCTTGCCGCACTGTCGGCGGCCGCCGCGACCGATTACGGCAGCCGCGACATCGCCGAGCTGCCGCAATTCTTTCGCCAGGCGCTATTGCAGAATTTTCCCGGCTAGAGGGCGAAACCGGCGGCAAAAATCACCAGAAAGCCGATCGCCGCGGTGAGGCCGCCGTAATACACCCAGGTGCGGTCGCCGACCATGAAGCTCTCGGGCGGCCACGGCAGGGTGCCCGAGCCCTGCGCCATGAACAGAAGCCCAAGCACCAAAAGGAGCATGCCGAAAATCAGCAGCAGCGTCTTCATCGCACCTCCAACCGCTAACAGCCAGATAAACTGCCGATCAAGCCCGGCATGGACCCGCGCCGCCACAAAGGCAAGCGGACGGCCACGTTCTAGCCACACCGTTCTGGCCGGATGTGGGTAGCCGGAAACGGCGGCTTACGGGAGCGTGGCGGTTTTGCTAAGCTGCGCGAGGGAATTCACTTCGGGGTCTTCAACACAGGAGTCGCCATGCGACGCGTCTTTGCTATCGCCGCGATCTTAGCGATCGCGGTCCCGAGCCTGGCTGTGGCTCAAGAACACCCACACGGAAATAAGGCCGGGCCACCACATCCCGGACCGGCCGGTCACGGCCCCGTCGTCCGCGGCCCGGCCCTTCGCGGTCCGGTTGTCCATGGTCCGGTTGTCCATGGGCCCGTTGTTCATGGCCCGGTACGCGTGGGCGGCCCCGTCGTGCATGCACCGTGGGTTTTCCACGGCCGTTCGTTTGCGTGGCACCCGGTCCATTTCCCGCATCCGTGGGTTTATCCGCCAGGCTACGCGTATCGTCTCTGGGCCGTAGGCGCGATCCTGCCGCCGCTGTTCTGGGCCGCGAATAGTCCTTATTACTACGCCGGCTGGGCCGACATGGGATTGCCGCCGCCCGATCCGGGATTCCAGTATATTCAATACGGACCGGACTTGCTGCTCGTGAATGTCGCCACCGGCGAAGTCGTCCAGGTGTTCCCTGGAGCTTTCAGCTGAAGCCTGACGACCGGCGCTGCCGGTCTTCAGTTATCAGCGCGGCTCGCTCTTCATAAGAGCGATGCAGTCGGCTCACCAATGAACGCTCCGCCGCGGATTGCCGTCCGCGGCGGAGCGCCGGCATTTCGGATCATGCGTTGCGGCTGCGGGAGCAGCGGGTGACACGCTACGTCCTCGCCATCGACCAGGGCACCACGTCGACGCGTGCGATTCTGTTCGGCGCCGATTTGGCGATCGCTGCCTTGGCGCAGCGGGAGTTTCCACAGCATTTTCCGGCCGACGGCGAGGTCGAGCACGATCCCGACGATCTCTGGAACACGACGCTCGACACCTGCCGGGAGGCGATGCGGCGTGTTGGCGCCGCCGCCAAAGACATCGCCGCGATCGGCATCACCAATCAGCGCGAGACTACGCTGGTGTGGCACCGCGCCGACGGCCGGCCGCTGCATCGCGCCATCGTCTGGCAGGATCGCCGGACCGCGGCGCGTTGCGCCGAGCTGAAGGCGAACGGACACGAGCCGCTGTTTACCGAAACAACCGGGCTTGTGCTCGACCCGTATTTTTCCGGCACCAAGCTGGCGTGGCTGCTCGATCAGGTGCCGGGCGCCCGCGACTTAGCGGCGCGCGGTGAACTCGCCTTCGGCACGGTCGACACGTATCTGCTGTGGCGTTTGACCGGCGGCAAGGTGCACGCAACCGACGCCACCAACGCCTCGCGCACGCTGCTGTTCGACATTCATCGCGGCTGCTGGGACGACCGGCTGTTGGCGATCCTCGACATTCCC
>JASHWN010000304.1 GCA_030044035.1 Xanthobacteraceae bacterium | reverse complement strand
TTGCCGCCGGAACCCCGGTGGCGGCGCGCAAGAAATGGATCGCAGGCTCGCTCGAGCCCAAAGGGACGCTGACTATCGACGCCGGCGCCGTGGCGGCGCTGCGGCGGGGCAAAAGCCTGCTGCCGGCCGGCGTGGTGCGCGTCGATGGCAGCTTTGGGCGGGGCGATGCCGTCATTATCCGCGGTCCCGACGGCGCCGAGGTCGGCCGCGGGCTATGCGCCTACGACGCCCCAGATGCGCAAAAAATCAGGGGCCGCTCCTCAGCCGATATTGCATCGATCCTCGGCTTCTCCGGACGCGCCGAAATGGTTCATCGGGATGACCTGGTGGTCAATCGCGCCTGACAGGCGCCAACCCGTTAATCGGCGGCCGGTTCCGCGGCGGGGCCTGGAAACGCGCAAACAAGCGGCAACAGCCCCAAGAAAGGATGAACCCCGGCCGCTAACGCGACCGGGGTTCGACGCCGGGTGATTGAGGGTGAGGGGCTGGGGGGCTTCGCCCGGCGCCTGACTGTCAACGTGTCGCCTGGGCGGCAGTTCCTGCCGCGACGACAAATTTTTTCAGGCGGCGCGAAAATCTTTTTGGCCGGGATGCCGGCCGGCCGGAACTGACCAGCCGCAGGCGTCGGCGGACGGGCGCGGCTGCCGCCTCATCCAGTTGGGCAGGCACGTCGATCCGCTTGCCGCCAGGCATGACAACGTAGCGGGCCGAAACGCTAAGCCGGCCATGGTCACCGCCTCTCCCCTCCACCACATAGACGGCACCGACCGGGAAGGATTTGGGCAACCGGTGTGACCGCGTCTCAGTCTGTAAGCGCATCATGCCCTCCAAATTTGCGGGTCTTTGGCCGCAACGGGCGGGACCGGCCGCCGTTCCGGAGATTATTGCTGCCGTCGAAAGGACCTATTACAATTTCAAACAATCAAGCTTTTGGATTCGTTATGGATTCACGGTTTTGACGGTTGGAAAACTATCCCCGATATTCACAGGAGGTCGCCTGACAATTCGACTCGGAGAAAGCCATCAGTGGCCTGCGGCGGCGGGCGCCGCAGCGTTGGACCACCGCCTCGCCGGGTCTTTGTGAACGTGCTAGGACACGGCGAATACCAGCCGGATCAATGCCATGAACGCTCCCCTGCAGGCGGTTGGAAGCCCCGGCAAGCTTGAAGCGGCCATGCGGGCGCTCGGCCGCGATGTCCGCGAGGCCGCCCGCGCCGTTGCTCTCGCCTCGGCTAAGCAAAAGAACCGAGCGCTGGCCGCCATGGCGCAGGCCGTTCGCGCCTCTCGCGCCGCAATCCTTGCCGCGAATGCCCAGGACGTGGCGCAGGCCGAGGCCGCCCAGGCGACCGCCGCCTTCATCGATCGGCTTGCCCTCAACGAGGCGCGGGTTGAGGCGATAGCGGCAGGGATCGAGACGGTCCGCAAGCTCAATGACCCGGTCGACACCGTCATGGCCTCGTGGCGGCGGCCGAATGGCATGCGCATCGAGCGAGTGCGGGTGCCGCTCGGCGTAGTGGGCGTGATCTACGAGAGTCGCCCAAACGTGACGGCCGATGCCGGCGCATTGTGCCTGAAGGCCGGCAACGCCGTGGTGTTGCGCGGCGGCTCCGATAGTTTTCGCTCCTCACAAGCCATTCATGCCGCGCTCGTGGCCGGGCTGCGCGAGGCGGAGCTACCCGGCGCGGCAATCTCGTTGGTGCCGACCCGCGAACGTGAGGCCGTCGGCATGATGCTCGCCGGCCTTGATGGCGCCATCGACGTGTTGGTGCCGCGCGGCGGCAAAAGCCTGGTCGCCCGCGTGCAGAGCGAGGCGCGCATCCCGGTGTTCGCCCATCTCGAGGGCGTCTGCCACGTCTATGTCGACGCCAAGGCCAAGCTCGCGATGGCCAAAGCCATCGTGCTCAACGCCAAAATGCGCCGGACCGGCGTCTGCGGAGCCGCCGAAACGCTACTGGTCGATCGCAAGGCCGCGCCGAAGCTGCTCAAGCCGCTCGTCGCCATGCTGCTCGAAGCCGGCTGCGAGATTCGCGGCGACGCTGCCGCGCAGGCGGTGGACGCGCGCGTCAAGCCGGCGAACGAGACCGACTGGAGCACCGAGTACCTCGATGCCATCATCACCGCGGGCGTCGTTGACGGCGTCGATGGTGCGATTGCTCATATCGAGCGCTACGGCTCGCATCACACCGACGCGATCATTACCGAAGACAAGAAAGCGGCCGAAAAATTCTTGCGCGAGGTCGATTCGGCAATCGTTCTGCACAACGCCTCGACGCAATTCGCCGACGGCGGCGAATTCGGCTTCGGCGCCGAGATCGGCATCGCCACCGGGCGCCTTCACGCTCGCGGTCCGGTCGGCGTCGAGCAACTAACCACTTTCAAATATCGCATCCGCGGCAGCGGACAAACGCGGCCCTAAACGGCCATAATGAGCATCGAGCGCCGCCACAGGGACGGCCAAATCGGCGCCTGAGGCTTGGGAGGAATCGCTGCTGACCGGCACCCCGTACGAGTCCCGAGCCGGGCAAGCGGCTGCCGCGTCCTCTCCGTCTCCCTTAGCCGGAGTAAAGTGGCGCCGCGGCACCGCAGCGCCGGTCGTGTTGCCGCCATACGCGCGCGGCATGCGCATCGGATTGTTCGGCGGCACGTTCGATCCACCGCACGCGGCCCATCGCGCCGCCTGCCTGTTGGCGATGCGACGACTAGGGCTCGATCGTGTCTGGTGGCTTGTCACCCCCGGCAACCCCCTCAAGAACACCGGAGGCTTGGCGCCGCTGCCTGAGCGCATGACCGCCGCGCGCGCGCTGGCGCATCACCCGCGCATCGACGTCACCGACTTCGAGGCGAAGCTCGGCAGCCACTACACGTTCCAAACCATTTCGTATTTGACGCGCCGCTGCCCCGGGGTGCGTTTTGTCTGGATCATGGGCGCCGACAATCTGCGCAGCTTTCATCGTTGGCAGCGCTGGCGGGAGATCGCGGGGCTGGTGCCGATCGTCGTCATCGACCGGCTCGGGCCGAGCTTGTACGCCGCCGCCACCGCCGCCGGCCGCGCCTTCGCGCATGCCCGGCTTCCTGAGACCGCCGCCAACGCGCTGCCGGAACGAAAGCCGCCAGCCTGGATTTACCTGCACGGCCTGAAATCGCCGCTCTCATCCACTGCGTTGCGAGCGAAAAGAGCATTGCAGGACGGTTGAAACCGTTAACCGGCCGTGCCTATCTTAGTGTCCGGGCCTCGGATTCGCCGAAAGCCCGGAACAGGAGCGAAAGGATCAGAATCCCTGTCCACACCTGCCATCTCTCGGGCCGATCGTCGCGTGCCCGAAGCGGTCTCCAGAATGCGTCCTGACGCCGAGGAGATCCTCAAGCTGGTTCTCGCGCGCCTCGACGACATGAAGGCCGAGGCCATCCTCACCATCGATGTGCGAAAAAAATCTTCGATCGGCGACTACATGGTCGTATCGTCCGGCCGATCGCAGCGCCATGTCGGCTCGGTGGCCGACAGGGTCGTCGAAGATTTGGACAAAGCCGGCATTGCGACTCGCATCGAAGGCGTGCCGCATTGCGATTGGGTGCTGATCGACGCCGGTGACGTGATCGTTCACGTGTTTCGGCCGGAAGTGCGCGCCTTCTACAATCTCGAACGGATGTGGATGAGCGGTCCCGTGGCGCGGCGCGCCAGCTGATCGCATCATCCACGATCGGGGCGGCGGGTCGCGCGGGCTGCGCCCGCGTCTTGGAATGACGCCATGCGCATCCTCGTCATTGCGGTCGGCCGATTGAAGCAGGGGCCCGAGCGCGAGCTTGCCGAGACCTATCGCAAACGCGCAGAGGCCATCGGGCGAGCGCTCGGCTTGCGCGAGATCGAAATTGTCGAGATTCGAGAGAGCCGGGCGCAGGACGCCGAACGCCGGCGCACCGAAGAGTCGATCGCCATCGCCAATGTCATTCCCGAACGGGCCATGCTCGTCGTCCTCGATGAGCGCGGCGAGAATCTCGACAGTGCGGCGCTGGCGGGATTGCTCCGCGAATGGCGAGCGGAAGATCGCCCGGCCGTCTGCTTTGCGATCGGCGCCGCGGACGGGCTGGCGGAGAACTTGTGCCGAGACGCCAACCGCAAGCTTGCTTTCGGCGCCGCCACCTGGCCGCACCAACTTGCACGCGTCATGCTGCTCGAGCAGCTCTATCGCGCCGGCACCATCTTGACGGGGCATCCTTATCACCGGGGCTGAAGTCGGGACCCATTAACGCTTCGTAATCTAGCCTCCGTAATCTCGCCTCACTGGAATGTGACGGAGGCGTGGAAAGCGGCGTCTTATTCCCGACCCATACGTGGGCTCCCTTGGGCTCCCTTGCGTCCGCGAGGCTTACATCTACCGTGCACAGTATGATTCTTTGCCGCTCGCGCGCCGCCGATCCGGGCCTTGTCCTCGGCTCGGCCTTGGCTTTGGCGCTGCCGTTGGGCGCTCCCTGGGGCGCTCACGCCCAAGCGCCGCCTGCCGAAGTGCCGGCGCCGGCACCGGCTGCAGCGCCCGCGGCGGACGCGCTCAAGCAGCACGATCAGGAGCTTGATGCGATTCGCGCCCAACAGCGCGAATCGGCCGACAGCCAAGCCAAGCTGCGGCTGCAGATCGAGGCGCTCGGCCAGGACCGCCGAACGCTCAACGAGCAGCTCATCGATTCCGCCGCTCGGGTCCGCACCGTGGAGGCACAGATCGAAGCGACCGAGGTCAAGCTACGGTCGCTCGACGAGCGCGAAAGCACATTTCAAAAATCATTGGACGAGCGACGCGCCGTAATCATCGAAATCCTCGCGGCGCTGCAACGCATCGGCCGCCGGCCGCCGCCGGCGCTGCTGGTGCGTCCGGAAGATGTGTTGCAGGCATTGCGGACGGCGATCACGCTGGGTGCCGTCGTTCCCGACATGCGGGCCGAAGCCGAGGCACTGGCCGGCGACCTTGCCGATCTGGCGCAGGTGCGCCAAGACATCGTCGCCGAGCGCAGCGTGCTAGCCGGCGATCTCGATCACCTTGCCAAAGAGCAATTGCGGCTGAACATGTTGATCGACGCCCGGCAGAAGAGTGAGGCGACCGCCGAACAGGCGCTGGCGGGCGAGCAACAGCACGCCGTCGATCTTGCGCGCCGGGTCGACAACCTCAAAGACCTCATCGCCAAGCTGGAGCAGAACCTCGATTCGGCGACGCGCGCGGCACGTGATGCGGCGCGCTCGATCGAGCAGGATGCGACGCAGCCGCAGCTTGCCGCGCTTGGCGATCCCGGCCGCCTGGCGCCTGCTGTGGCGTTTGCGGCAACGCGCGGCCAATTGCGTCTGCCCGTCAACGGCGTGCCGATTCGCGGTTTCGGCGCGCCCGACGGCGCCGGTGGAACTCAGAAGGGACTTTCGATCGCGACGCACAGGGGCGCGCAGATCACCGCCCCGTGCGACGGTTGGGTAGTTTACGCCGGCCCGTTTCGCAGCTATGGGCAACTCTTGATCCTTAATGCCGGTGGCGGCTATCATATGCTATTGGCGGGGATGGAGCGGATATCCGTCGATCTCGGACAGTTCGTGCTGACCGGAGAGCCCGTAGCGGTGATGGGCGGCCCAGCACAGGTATCTGCCGCCATGACCACCGGATCGAAGCAACCCGTACTCTATGTGGAGTTCCGCAAGGACGGCGCTCCCATTGACCCCAGCCCCTGGTGGGCGACGAACGAAGGCGAAAAGGTTCGCGGATGATGCGCAAGACGACTCTGATTCTCCTGGGTGCCCTGGCCGGAGCCGGCGCAACGCTGGTGGCAACGCAGCCCCACACGCTGCTGATCGGCTCAAGCGCCAAGGCGGCGGCTTCCGACACCTATCGGCAGCTCAATCTGTTCGGCGATGTATTCGAGCGCGTGCGCGCCGACTACGTCGACAAGCCGGACGACAGCAAGCTCGTCGAGTCGGCAATCAACGGCATGCTGGCCGGCCTCGATCCGCATTCGAGCTACATGGATCCGAAAAGCTTCCGCGACATGCAGGTGCAGACCCGCGGCGAGTTCGGCGGCCTCGGCATCGAAGTCACCATGGAGGACGGGCTGATCAAGGTGGTGGCGCCGATCGACGACACGCCCGCCGCCAAAGCCGGCGTTCTGGCGAACGACATCATCACCATGTTGGACGACGAAGCGGTGCAGGGCATGACCTTGAACCAGGCCGTCGACAAGATGCGCGGGCCGGTCAACACCAAGATCAAGCTCACCATCATGCGCAAAGGCACCGACAAGCCGATCGTCGTCGACATCACGCGCGACATCATCCGGGTCAAATCGGTGCGGTCGCATTCCGAGGGCAGCGATGTCGGCTATATCCGCGTCACGCAGTTCAACGAGCAGACCACGGACGGCCTGAAGGATTCGATCGCCGACCTGAAGAACCAGCTCGGCGCCGACAAGATCAAGGGCTACATCCTCGACCTGCGCAACAATCCCGGCGGCCTGCTCGACCAGGCGATCTCGGTCTCGAACACCTTCCTCAACAAGGGCGAGATCGTCTCGACGCGCGGACGCAGCTCCGATGAAACGCAACGCTTCAATGCCCGTCCGGGCGGCGATCTCACAAACGGCAAGCCGCTGATCGTTTTGGTCAACGGCGGCTCGGCCTCGGCGTCGGAAATCGTCGCCGGCGCGCTGCAGGACCACAAGCGGGCCACGCTGGTCGGCACGCGCTCGTTCGGCAAAGGCTCGGTGCAGACGATCATCCCGCTCGGCGCCGGTAACGGCGCGCTGCGGCTGACCACCGCGCGCTACTACACGCCGTCGGGCCGCTCGATCCAGGCCAAGGGCATCGTTCCCGACATCGAGGTGTTACAGGACGTGCCGGACGAACTGAAGGATCGGACCGACACCAAGGGCGAAGCATCGCTACCCGGCCATCTGAAGGCCGAGGGCGGCGAAAAGTCCGGTTCGCAGTCCTACGTGCCGCCCGACGAGAAGAACGACAAGGCGCTCAAGGAAGCGATCGATCTCCTGCGCGGCGCCACCAGCAACGCGGCGTTCCCGCCCAAGGTGCAGACTGCGGTGCCGAACTAAGGGCAGCAAGGTTTCAGCGAATCAAGCGTTCGGGGCGGCGAACAGGCCGCCCCGATTTTTTTCGGCCGCAGCTGATCCGCCGGCGCAGGTCCGGCCGCGGCCTTGGACCGGAAACCGGGCCGGCTTGGCCGCCGTGCTAGACTCAGCCGCATGATTCGCTGGGACGATTGGCGAGGCGGTCGCCGATGACCACGGACGAGTTAAGCGCGCCGCTTGGTCAGCGGCGGAGCGGGCGCCGGCCTGCAATCCGCATCCCGGTACCCTACGTCATCGCCGGCGCGCTGGCCCTTTTCCTTGGCACTTTCGTGCTGTGGGCGGCGATCGGCGACGATCCGCTGGGCGGCGAACCCATGGCCGTGGTCCCGACCCACTTGCCTCCAGCCGCATCGGCCGCGGCGGCCGCACCGGCCACCCATCAGCCTGCTGCTGAGGCTCCTGGAGGCCCCGGCCGGTACGACGGCCCGGCGCAGGGCTCATCGCCTACCCCGGTTCGGAAGGCCGAACCGGTCAAAGCCGCGGAGCCTCCGGATGGGACGAGGACGGTCAACATCATCAACGGCATGACCGGAGCCCGCCAGGAGGTCACCATCCCGGCTCCCGCCGCTGCGGGCAACGCCGCGGCACCAGCCGTCATCGCTCCGGCCGATGCGAAATTCATCGAGATGACGCTGCAGGGCCCGGTGCCGAAAATCGCCGCCGACGGCGTGCGGCCGGCCGACGCTTTTGCCCAGCCGGTGAAGGCGCTCGCCGGGAGGCCTGACGCGCCGCGTATCGCGCTGATCGTCGGCGGCTTGGGCGTGAGCGCCAAGGCCACCTCCGAAGCCATCGCACGGCTGCCTGGGCCGGTCACGCTCGCCTTCATCCCATACGGCAGCGACGCCGCGCTCGTCGCGCGGGCACGGGCCGGCGGCCATGAAATCCTGCTGCAAGTGCCGATGGAACCATTCAGCTATCCGGATAACGATCCCGGCCCGCAAACCCTGCTGACATCGCTCGCGCCGCAACAAAATCTCGATCGGCTGCATTGGGTGATGAGCCGCTTCCAAGGTTACGTCGGGGTGATCGACATGATGGGCGCGCGCTTTACCGCCTCCGAGCCGTCGTTTGCTCCGATCCTGCAGGACATCGCCAACCGCGGCTTGGTTTTCGTCGACGACGGCGCCAATCCGCGGAGCGTCGCCGGACGGATTGCGGGCGCCGACAACCTGCCGTTCGCCAAGGCCGAGGTGACCATCGATTCGGTGCCGACGCCGGCCGAGATCGATCGCGCGCTTGGCCGTTTGGAAACCGCGGCGCGCGAGCATCACGCTGCGGTCGGTATCGCTTCCGCGCTGCCGGCATCGGTCGAGCACATCGCCAAATGGGCCAAGGC
>JASHWN010000031.1 GCA_030044035.1 Xanthobacteraceae bacterium | reverse complement strand
CCATTGTGCGTCAACGCCGCATGGATGCGCGGGTCAAGCCCGCGCATGACGAATGAAATTTAACCCCGCCCCACCAGCTGCTGGGCCTTGGCGAGGTGGCCGTGGCTCTGCACCGGCGCGCACATCAGAAAGCGGTAGCCTTCCTTGACGATGCGCTCGGCGTTGCCGGCTTCGACGTGCGGATGGCCGACCACCACGTTATGCTTGCCACAGGTATCGACGATGCGTTTCATCCATTCCAGCACCACCTTGTGCTCGTATTGCCGCGGATAGCCGAGCTCCTGCGACAGGTCGCCCTCGCCGATCAGGATGCAGCCAATGCCGGGCACGTTCGCAAGCATGTCGTCGAGGTTTTCGACGCCGCGGGTGTCCTCGATCTGCAGGATGCAGAAAATCTCGCCCTGCGGGTTGAGCGGCCAGACGTCGGCTTTTTGGTAGTATTCCTGCTGGGTCAGCCCCCAATAGCGCGCCGCGGCGGTCGGGCCGTCGCCGCGGATGCCGGGCGGCGCGTAATGCGCGGCGCTCTTGAGCCGCGGATAGCGGCAAGCGCCAACCGCGTTGGCGGCCTCGTCGACCGTCGAAATGTGCGGGAACACGATGCCGTAGCAGCCGATATCGAGCGCCTGCTTGGCGTGCCACTGCGCCATCTCGATGCCGTTGACCGGCACGCGGACCATCGGCGTGACGCTCGGTGCGACCGAGCCGGCCTTGGCGATCTGGGCGCGGTTGAGCATATATTGCAGGCAATCGCGCAACAGCCGGCCGTCCCACGGATTGTGTTCCATCTCGAACACGCAGCCGTCGTATTTCGACGTGCCCAGCGCAATCGCGGTGTTGAGCTCGGCGGGCGCAAAGCACGTCAGCGCGTGCTGGCCGGCTTCGAGCGCGCGGATGACGCCGTTGAGGCGCGGGATATCAGCCATTCGGTTTCTCCTGTTTTTCTTCCGCCTCGCGCGCGTCCGATAGAATCTTCCACAGCGCCGGCCCGAAATTGATGACGTGCTCCTTGCCGCAATGCTCGCAACGGTAGGTGCGCATGTCGTAGCCCGTCATGGTCGATTTCTCGATCCGATCCATTTCCCGGCCGCAGGTCGGACAGGCGGTCAGGGACGGCTCCGCCGCCGGTCTGCGGCGCGATTTTGGCGTGAGCCAGGAGGGCCATTTCATCGGGGCAATATCCGCGGCGGGAAGGCGACATTAGCGAGTGCCGCGCCGGTTTGACAATGGCGGCGAGCGCCGTAGCATCGCCCATTCCCCGTATGCTCAAGCGATGGTGCCATGATTATCGATTGCCACGGCCACTACACCACGGAACCCAAGGACCTGCACCGCTTCCGCAAGGAGCAGACCGCGGCGGCCAACGCCAAGAACAAGGCGGCAATGCCGCCGCGCGCCGCGCTGAAGCTGCCCGACGACGAGATCCGCGACAGCATCGGAGGCAACCAGCTCAAGCTGCAGCGCGAGCGCGGCACCGATCTGACGATCTTCTCGCCGCGCGCCTCGGGCATGGGCCATCACATCGGCGACGAGAGCGTGTCGATCGAGTGGTCGCAAATCTGCAACGATTTGATCGCGCGCGTCGTCGAGCTGTTTCCCAAGAACTTCATCGGCGTTTGCCAGCTGCCGCAATCGCCCGGCGTCGATCCGAAAAACTGCGCTGTCGAGCTGGAGCGCTGCGTGCGCATGGGCTTCGTCGGCTGCAACCTCAATCCCGATCCGTCCGGCGGCTATTTCAACTCGCCGCCGATGACCGACAAATCGTGGTTTCCGCTGTACGAGAAGATGATCGAGCTCGACGTGCCGTGCATGATCCACGTCTCGGGCTGCTGCAACCCGGCGATGCACACCACCGGCTCGTATTATCTCAACGCCGACACCATGGTGTTCATGCAGGTCATCCTGTCCGACCTGTTCAAGACCTTTCCCAAGCTGAAATTCATCATTCCGCATGGCGGCGGCGCGGTGCCGTTCCATTGGGGCCGCTTCCGCGGCATCGCGCTCAACAACGGCAAGCCCGAGCTCGCCGAGATCATGGGCGACAACATTTTCTTCGACACTTGCGTCTATCACCAGCCGGGCATCGACCTGCTCACCGAGGTGGTGCCGATCGACAACATCCTGTTCGCATCCGAGATGGTCGGCGCGGTCAAGGGCAACGATCCGAAGACCGGCTTCGGCTTCGACGATACCAAACGCTATATTGACAAGGCGCCGATCAGCGACGCCGATCGCCGGAAGATTTTCGAGGGCAATGCGCGCCGCGTCTATCCGCGGCTGAAAGCAAAGGCGCCCGCGGCGGCGACGGCATAGCCCGCGCCGTCATTTGGACGAGGCAGTCTCGCGTTGGCAAAGGCAACTCACAAGACCGGCAAGAACCTATCCCACGTCGTCACCATCGGGCAACGCGAGGTCGAGACCTATGGCCTGGGGACGGGATTCTGGAGCGATCTTTATCATCGCTCGATGACCGTGTACTGGCCGGTATTCTTCGGCTCCGCGGCGGCGATCTTCGTCCTGCTCAACGCCGTCTTCGCCTGCATCTATTGGTTCGGCGACAAACCGATCGCCAACGTCTCCGACACTCTGCCGCTGCCGTTGAGCCTGTTCTACTTCTCGATCGAGACGCTGGCCACGGTCGGCTACGGCGACATGCACCCGCAGACCAATTACGGGCACATCGTCGCCACCGTGGAAATCTTCACCGGCATGTCTTTCCTGGCGGTGATGACCGGCCTGATCTTCGCGCGGTTCTCCCGGCCAAAGGCGCGTTTCGTTTTCGCCCGCCATCCGGTTGTGGCCAGCTATCAGGGCGGGCCGACGCTGATGATCCGCATCGCCAATGCCCGGCACGACACCATTTCGCAGGCGACCGCGCGGCTGTGGCTGTTTCGGCTCGAGAACACCAAGGAACGCGAGCAATTCCGCCGCTAT
>JASHWN010000303.1 GCA_030044035.1 Xanthobacteraceae bacterium | reverse complement strand
CGGCACCTGGGCAGCCGCGACATGGGCGATCGGCTTTTACCAGCGTCACGGTTTTGAACTGGTCGCGCCTGCCGCCAAGACCACGCTGCTGAAGACCTACTGGGCCATATCGGACCGGCAGATCGAGACCTCGGTGGTGTTAGTCAACCCGCCGCTTGATGGCGTGTGACGTCGCGAGCCGCTCGATGCGGCAAATTCGCCGGCGTGGTCGAGCAACCTTTGCCGCATGGCACGGGTCCGCGATTTCTGCGATCATGCCGGCTCTCGGCCGCTTGCCGCGAAGACCGATGGGAGAAATGCCGATGACGCGACTTTCCCGCCGCAGCCTGACATCGGGCCTCGCGCTCAGTGCCATGCTCCCGCTGGCGGCGCGGCTTAGTTCTGCGCGCGCCGCCGAAAGCCTGCGCGTCGCCAAAGTGGTGCCGTTCGCCTGGACCTTCACGCCGCTCGATATCGGCATCCAGGAGGGCATCTTTGCCAAGCACGGCGTCGCCATCGAGGCGTCGGCCTCATCGGGCGACGCCAAGCTGCAGCAGATCCTTACCGCCGGCAGCGTCGATATCGGCATCGGCTCCGGCCCCGGCATGGCGTTCGCCGCCAAGGGCGTGCCGGCCAAGGCGGTCGCCGAAATGTACGGCACGCCGCGCAACATGGCGGTGATGGTGGGCTACGATTCGCCGATCAAAACCGTCGACGATCTCAAGGGCAAAAAGATCGGCTGCACCACGGTCGGCTCGCTCACCGCCTGGATCGGCGAGCGCATCAACGCCAAGAAGGGCTGGGGCAAGGACGGCATCGACGTGGTGGCGATCGGCGGCATGCCGCCGGCGCGCGCCGCCATCAAGACCCATCAGATCGACGGCTATATCGGCGCGCTCGAAGTCGGCTACAAGCTCGAGGAAGCCAAGGAATGGCGCGTCATCACCACCGCGACGCCGTTCGTCGATCATTTCATCACCCACGTGCTGTTCGCGCGCGATGAGCTCGTGGCGAAGCGTCCGGATGCGGTGCGCGCCTTTCTGCAAGGCTGGTTCGAAACCATCGCCTACATGAAGACGCACAAGGACCCGGCGGTTGCGATTTCCGCCAAGGTGATCGACGTCAGCCCCGCGGTGGCCGCACGCGCTTACGACGAGCAGATGGCCGGCTTCTCGACCGACGGCACATTCGACCCGCAGGCGGTGGCGACCTTGAAGAAATCGTTCATCGAGATGGGACTGCTCGAGCAAGTTCCCGACGACAAGGCTTTGTTCACGACGCAGTTCGTGCCGGTCAAGGTCGGCGCTTGATGCCGCCGCATCATCCATCGTTCAGGAAGGACGATCCGCGATTGAATGAAAACACATCCTGAAGCTCCCGCCCTCGGGCGGGCGCTAGGGGCACGTCGCATTAGGGAGGACACCGAGCATGGGCAAGTCGAACGCAGGGCGAAACGGCTCAGGATTGTCGCTACTCCTGGTAATCAGTGCGCTGATCTTGCCGAGCGCGGCCAACGCCGCCGATCCGATCAAGATCGGCATGACCATGGCATTGACCGGCGGGGTGGCGCCGATCGGCAAGCAAGTGCTGGCGGGCTTGCAAATCTGGCGCGACGACGTCAACGCCAAAGGCGGCCTGCTCGGCCGGCCGGTGCAGTTCGTGTTTTATGACGATCAGAGCAATCCGGCCAACGTGCCGGCGCTCTACACCAAGCTGATCGACGTCGACAAGGCGGACCTCTTGATCGGACCCTACGCCACCAACATGGTGGCGCCGGTGATTCCGCTGCTGATGCAGGGCAAGAAGACCACCATCGGCATCCTGGCGAACGCCGCCAACAGCAAATTCCATTACAACCAGTATTTCTCCATGCTGCCGACCGGACCGGAGCCGCAGAAGTCGTTTGCCGAGGGTTTTTTCGAGCTCGCCGCCGCGCAAATGCCGCGGCCGAAGACAGTGGCGATCGTCGCTGCCGACGCCGAATTCGCCCAGAACGCCGCCGACGGCGCGCGCCAGTCGATCAAGGAAAGCGGCGGCTTCCAGACCGTCATGGACCAGAAATATCCGCCGTCGACCACGGACTTCGCGCCGATCATGCACGCGGTCGCGGCACTCAATCCCGACATCGTTTACGTCGCGGCCTATCCGCCGGATTCCGTCGGCATCGTGCGCGCCGCCAACGAGATCAACCTCACCCCGAAAATGTTCGGCGGCACCTTCATCGGGCTGTTGGTGACGCCGATCAAGGTGCAACTCGGTCCGTTGATGAACGGCATCGTCAACAATGAGGTGTTCCTGCCGGCGCCGGCCTTCACTTTCCCCGGCACGCTGGACGTGCTGACCAAGTACCGGGCCGTCGCCCAGCGCCAGCATCTCGATCCGATCGGCTGGGCATTTCCGCCGCTCGCTTATGCGGCCGGCCAGGTCCTCGGCGAGGCGGTCGAAGGCGCCAAGACGCTGGATCAGGTCAAGCTTGCCGCCTACATGCACACGCACAGCTTCTCGACCGTGGTCGGCGACATCAGCTTCGGCAAGGACGGCGAATGGACCAAATCGCGCGTGGTGTTCACGCAATTCCAGCACGTCACCGCCAACTCGATCGATCAGTTCAAGGATACGAGCCATGAAGTGATCGTGTGGCCGGATCGATACAAGTCGGCCAACATGATCTATCCCTATGCGGAAGCAAAGAAGCCGTAAAAGCTTGCGCCTCATCCCCTTTCGTCATGGCCGGGCTTGTCCCGGCCATCCATGTCTTTGAACTGAAACATGCCCGACCTCGACGCCATCGTCATCGGCGCCGGCCATAACGGGCTGACCTGCGCGGCTTATCTCGCCATGACCGGCTTGCGCGTGCGCGTCGTCGAGCGCCGCGGCGTGGTCGGCGGCGCA
>JASHWN010000302.1 GCA_030044035.1 Xanthobacteraceae bacterium | reverse complement strand
GCGCGTGAACAGCGGCACGCCGAGCGCGTCTTCCATATTGCGAATGCGCGTTGAGGCTGCCGCCAGCGCCAGATGCGCGCGCTCCGCGCCGTGGGTGATGCTGCCGGCCTCGGCAACGTGGCGGAACAGGCTGAGGTCGGTGAGATCGAAGCGCATGGAAGGTTCGCGTCCTTCGCATTTTGCGAATGCAGGCTTTGCTAAATGCCCATTGCATCTGGCGCCACTCAAGCTAATCTTTCGTGTAAAGCGAAACAAGTCGCGAATCGACGGCGCGACGCGCGTTCGCGGTTCGGATTTGCGGCGAGCCTTTGGATTGGCTAGGAACGCGCACATCCTGCGCGCCGGTTCCGCAAACGTTGCGGCCGGACTTCACGGACGGATAGCGATGGCCGAAACACGTTCGCTCGACGGACGCGCCCCCGCACAGCGGCCGCTGTCGCCGCATCTGCAGATCTATCGGCCGATGCTGACGATGATGATGTCGATCGCGCATCGCATCACCGGCGCCGCCAATTACTTTGGCACGATCCTGCTGGCCTGGTGGCTCAATGCCGCCGCCGGACTGAGCGGCTACGCCAAGTTCCAGGCGTTCGCCGGGTCCTGGATCGGCCGCATCATCCTGTTCGGCTACACCTGGTCGGTGATCCATCACATGCTGGGCGGCATCCGGCATCTGATCTGGGATACCGGCCGCGGCTTCGGTCCGAACGAGCGCGAGTGGCTTGCCGCCGCCAACCTGATCGGCTCGATCGCCATCACCATCATCCTCTGGGTCATCGGGCTGCTGGCGATAGGAGGTTCGCAATGAGCGCACCCCGCCACATCCGCACGCCGCTCGCCCGCGTCCGCGGCTTCGGCGCCGCCCGCTCCGGAACCGACACGTTCTGGCACCAGCGCGTCACCGCGCTCGGCAACGTGCCGCTGACCATCGCCGCCATCATCATCATCATCGTGCTGCTCGGCCGCAATCAGGCCGCGGTGGCGCAAATTCTCGGCTCGCCGCTGGTCGCCATCATCATGCTGCTGTTCGTCGTGTCGGTCACCGCCCATATGAGGATCGGCATGCAGGTGATCATCGAGGACTACGTGCAGAATGACCTGCTCAAGATCGTCCTGGTGATAGCCAATTCGTTCTTCGCCATCATCGTCGGCCTGACCTCGGTCTACGGCCTGCTCAAGCTCTCGCTCGGATTATGACCATGGCAGAAGGCAAAGCGAACGGCGGCAACGGCGCGGCGCCTTCCATCAACGGCCGCGCCTATCCGATCGAGGATCATGCCTACGACGTCGTCGTGGTCGGCGCCGGCGGCTCGGGCTTGCGCGCCGTGGTCGGCTGCAGCGAAGCCGGGCTGCGCACCGCCTGCGTCACCAAGGTGTTTCCGACGCGCTCGCACACCGTGGCGGCGCAAGGCGGCATCGCCGCAGCCCTCGGCAATATGGGCGAGGACGATTGGCGCTGGCACATGTACGACACCGTGAAGGGCTCCGACTGGCTCGGCGACCAGGACGCCATCGAATATCTGTGCCGCAATGCGCCCGAAGCCGTCTACGAGCTGGAGCATTGGGGTCTGCCGTTCTCGCGCCGCGAGGAGGATGGCAAGATCTATCAGCGCCCGTTCGGCGGCATGACCACCCATTACGGCAAGGGCACCGCGCAGCGCACCTGCGCCGCCGCCGACCGTACCGGCCACGCCATGCTGCACACCATGTACGGCCAGGCGCTGCGCCACGCGGCGGAGTTTTTCGTCGAATATTTCGCCATCGATCTGATCATGGATGACGACGGCCGCTGCCGCGGCGTCGTCGCGCTCAATCTCGACGACGGCTCGATCCATCGCTTCGCCGCGCAGATGACGATCCTGGCGACCGGCGGCTACGGCCGCGCCTATGCGTCATGCACCGGCGCCCACACCCAGACCGGCGACGGCAACGCCATGGTGCTGCGCGCCGGGCTGCCGCTCGAAGACATGGAGTTCGTGCAATTCCACCCGACCGGAGTCTACGGCGCCGGCGTGCTGATCACCGAGGGCGCGCGCGGCGAAGGCGCCTATCTGGTCAATTCCGAGGGCGAGCGCTTCATGGAGCGTTATGCGCCCTCGGCCAAAGACCTCGCCTCGCGCGACGTGGTGTCGCGCGCCATGACCATCGAGATTCGCGAAGGCCGCGGCGTCGGGCCGAAGAAAGATCACATCTTCCTGCACCTCGACCATCTCGACCCGAAAATTCTCGCCGAGCGGCTGCCCGGCATCACCGAATCGGCGCGCATCTTCGCCGGCGTCGACCTCACCCGCGAGCCGGTGCCGATCGTGCCGACCGTGCACTACAACATGGGCGGCATCGCCACGAACTATCACGGCGAGGCGCTGACCAAGAAGAACGGCAACCCCGATGCCGCCATTCCCGGGCTGATGGCGCTCGGCGAGGCGGCCTGCGTCTCGGTGCATGGCGCCAACCGGCTCGGCTCCAATTCGCTGATCGATCTCGTCGTGTTCGGCCGCGCCGCGGCGCACCGCTGCGCCGAAATCCTCACCCCGGACGACAAGCAGCCCGAACTGCCGAAGGATTCCGCCGAGCGGCCGCTGTCGCGGCTCGACAAATTCCGCTTCGCCTCCGGCTCAACGCCGACCGCGCAGCTGCGCGGCCGCATGCAGCACGTGATGCAGAACAATTGCGCGGTGTTCCGCACCGGCGAAGTGCTGCACGAAG
>JASHWN010000301.1 GCA_030044035.1 Xanthobacteraceae bacterium | reverse complement strand
GAGGATCAGCACGATTTCGGCGCCGGGATCGAGCAGCGCCCGCTCGACCACGTCGATCGGCGTCTCGCACAACAGCGACAGCGCGATCGCGGTCTCTTCGAACTTGCGCTCGCGGGCATAGTGGTAAATCTCGGCCTCGCCGATGCGGCGGATGCGGTTCTGCCGCTCCACCTTGGCCTGCGCGGCGGCAAAATCCGGCGAAGCATTGCGGACTTCGGTGCGGATGCCGCTGGCGACCTCGGCCACAACACCCTCGACCGCAGCGCCGGCCTGCGGATTTTCCGCGGCGAGCCGCGCCCGCACCGCGCTCGACGCCTTCTCCAGCAGCATCAGAAAATGCGGCCGCGGAATGTCGGCACGGCGGCCGACCTCGGTGGCGAGCGCGTCGTCACCGGTCGAACGTTTGACCAGCATGCGGAAGCCGGCGTCGGAAAACCGCGCGCCGGCGTTCTTCACCACCGAATGCACCACGTCGCGGTCGCCGCGTTCGACCAGCACGTCGGTCACCGCCTCGCTCAACGATTTGCGCCTGGCGATGGCAGCGAGATGCTGCTGACTCTTGCTCGCGGCATTGGCGACGAGTTCGCGCTCGCCGAGGCGTTCCGATTGGCTGAGCACCGGGTAAGCGACGTCGATTTCGTCGTCGAACGCCAGCATGGAGACGGTATGGTGCGGAGCATTGGCGATCGGCGCCAGCCGATGCGATAGCCGGGCGCGCGCCTTGGCCTCGATGGTTTGGACGAGCCGCACCATCACGTCGTCGAATAGCCCGATCTGTGTCTCGGAATAAACCGGCGCGCCGCCGACGAACAGGTCGGTGACGCGGGTGAGCATTTCGATGCGGCGCGTATTGCTGCCGCTAGCGAGCGCGGCCTCGAGTTCGTCGAGCAGGGGCAGGGTACGCATGAGACTTCTAGATGCTGCACGCCATTGAACTTGCAATGACAATGCCGCCGGAACGGTGAACAAACCCTTGCCTGCCGCGCCGCCTCGGCGCGTTCAGGGAGGTTAATGGATGGTGACGAAGGCGGGCTCAGCGCCGGCCAAACGCGCCCATCCGGGCATACACTTCGGCCGGCACGCCGTAATGGCGGAGCACCGGCCGCGGATCGCGCAACCCGCAGGCCTCGCGCTGGACCATGAAGTACCACAGCGCGTCACTCGCGTCCTGTACGAGCTGCGCGCGGGCGGCGTCGCGCTCGCCGCTTCCGTTGTCATAATCGGCTAGCGCGGCGAGCGCCGTTTCCAGCGCCCGGCCGAGCCGGCCAAGGGCGCTGGCCCGCTCCCGGGCGATCTCGTAATCGAGCGCGGCGACCGGCGCGGTGCGCCATCGGCCGCCTGACGACGGGCGCAGGCTCATGGCGAGCGCTCCCATATGACCAGCGTGACGCCTGCCGCCGCATCGAGGTCGCGACGCGGCCCAGGCTTCAGCCCATGCCGCGCCAGCACGTCCTCGGGCGTCAGGTCCGGCCCGACACCGGCGAAAACCGGCCGGCCGCCGGGAATTCTGGCACGCGTGGCGTGCGACAGGTGAAAGGCGTCGTAGACCGGCAGAAACATACTGAACACCTCGGTGCCGCCGATCGGCGCGATGACGCCGGCCGGCGCGCCAAGCGCCGCGATCGCCTGTTCGATCGTGGCGCCGTCCGGATTCCACAACAGCGAATTGGGGTGCGCCGGGTCCGGCGCAATCGCGGCGATCTGCCGCGTCACCACAAGGCGCTTGCGCTGCGCGGCGCGCGGTCCGCCTTCGTACGAATGGCGGCCATGCACCACCACCGCGACGCGGTCGAGCGCGTCCTGAAAAACTTTCTGATCGGCGTCATTGTGAATCGATTCCGGCATGACGCCATTGGCGTTGGCGATCATGCCATCGCTCGAAACGATGACAAAGCCTTCGACGCGCCGTGGCCCGATCATGGCGCCACGATAGCGAGCTCAAGCGGCGAAGTCATTTGCGCCCGGCAAGCCGCCGCCGTAATGTCGCGCCCGGACGACGGAGCACGGCCATGGCCGAGCCGGCCAGTTTGATCATGCTGCAATTCCTTGCCTGGGTGGCGGACCGGCCGCGCACCTATCCGGAAACCATGGAGGCGTGGCGCAGCACCTGTCCGCGGCTGTCGGTGTGGGAGGACGCGATCATCGACGGCCTGGTACGCATCGACAACGACAGCGGCCGCGCCGTCCTACTCACGGCGCGCGGGCGCAAGATTCTGCGCAACGGCGCCGCGGTACCGGCGGTTTAGCCGTTAGCCGCCGAGCTCTCTGCTGATCGCGTCGATCACCCGCGCATCCGTTGGCTCGACCGCCGAGGCAAACGCCGCCGCGATGTGGCCGTCGCGGCCGACCAGATATTTGTGGAAATTCCATTTCGGCGTTTCGCGCGGCCGTTCGGTGGCGGCCCACTTGTAGAACGGATGGGCGTTCGGCCCGACCACGTCGGCCTTGGCGGTGAGCGGGAAGGTGACGCCGTACTCCGTGTTGGCGGTTTCCGAAATCTCGGCCGCGCCGCCCGGCTCCTGGCCGCCGAAATCGTTCGAAGGCACGCCGATGAGCTGCAAGCCGCGCCCGTGGAAGCGGGTGAACAGCTGCTCGAGCCCGCTATATTGCGGCGTGTAACCGCACAGCGAAGCGGTGTTGACGACCATGATCGGCTTGCCGGCATAATCCGCAAGCTTGATCGAATCGCCTTGCAGGCCGGCGAACGAAAAGGCGTAAGCGGTGACGGGGCTCATGGCTGCACCTTTCATGGACCGGGTTTGCGCCACGGCGGGCGAAGAGAGCCCGGCGAGAAGCATGCTCACAAAATGTCTGCGGTCGGCGATCATGGCGAACCTCCGGGCCGATAGTGTAGCGGATTTGCCGCCGTATGTGTTCCGGCCGGCGGGTGAGGCTTGGTCCTTGCGGGAGGCGCTGACATGAACACGGCCACCGACGCGCAGACGAAAGCCTTGGAGTTCGTCCATCAGGCGAGCCTGTTCACGGCGATTATCACGATCGCGCTGCTCGCCTGGGTCGCTTCCGGGGTCGAGTTCTCGAGCGACGGGCTTCGCTTTGGCGCCATGGGTTGCCTCACGGCCTCGATCGTGTTCGGCCTCGCCACCCTGGCTCTGATCCCGCTCGTTGCCGAGGCGCGCCGGCCCGGCCAATCGAACTTCGAGGTGGCGCCGACTTTCCATTTGTTCGGCCGGCGCAGCGCGCGGCTCAAGGCGACGATGCTGCCGCAATACGCCTTGCTGCTCGCCGGCATCATCCTTTACGTCGTCGGCATGGTCGACTGACGACGCAATCCCGCGCTAGCGGCGCTATGTCAGCGGCTTGCCGGGCTGCGGCGAGCACGGCGAACGGCCCGGTCAGCGTCTTGCGCGGGCGCGAACGCAAAAAGTCGTCGTGGAGCTGTTGCTGCCGCGGGTTCGATTGTTCGCGCTTGACTTCGGCGATGCGGGCCATTCGGCTTCCTCTCTTTCAGCGTAATTCAGCAGAACCGTCGCCGCGCACTGCGGCGACGTAGCGCGCGACCGAGCGCTTGATGATGTCCTTCCCGCCATGCGGAATGGTGCGGTCGAACCAGGCGCCGTGGATTGCGTCGAACGCGTAAG
>JASHWN010000300.1 GCA_030044035.1 Xanthobacteraceae bacterium | reverse complement strand
TCGAGATCGCTGCGTTGAACCGCGGACTGCGCCGTCGTTTGCGCCGACTGCGCCGTTTGCTTCGCCGCCGCCGCAGCAGCGTCGGCGTGCTCGCCGGCGCTCTTTGCCGCGGCCGACGCAGCGTCGGCGTGTTCGCCGGCGCTCTTTGCCGCCGCCGCAGCGGCGTCGGCGCGCTCGCCCGCGCTCTTCGCCGCCACCGCGGCATCGTCGAGGCGGCGGTTGAGCGCGGCAAGCGAGTCGACGAGCGTCTTGATCTGGGCTTCGAGCGCGGCGAGCCGCGATGTCAGCGCCGGGTCGGGCGCCGGCGCGGGGGCGCGCCTTTGCAGCTCGCTCTCGATCTTGCTCAGCTGCGAGGAAATCTCCGGCGCCGCCTGATCGGAGCGCGGCGGCGCCTCGCTGTTGCGCGACGGAATGATCCCCACACCCCAGAGGATGGCGACGAGCGCGGCAACGATGACACCGCCGACGACGGCCGCGATGGCCTGCGCCGCAGTCGGGCCGGCAAAATTCCAGCGCGCCGATTTTTGCGCCGCTCCCCGCGCGCTGCCCGACGGACGCGCCGCTTCGGTCTCGACCTCCTGAGCGGTCAGGTCGATGGTCGGCGGCCGCCGGCGCGACGGATTGTCGGGATCGCTCATGCAGTCTCCAGGCCCGGAAGCCGCATTACCGGGCGGATCAATGCGCCACGCATAATACGGGCCAATGATGGCCGCAATCGAGCCGGCTCATTCGGCAACAGCGCGATCAGCTCGCCTGGCCGCAAATAAGCTCGATCAGCGCCGCTTCATTTGGCCGCGGTGCAACGCGTACCGTCGTCGCGCCGGCGCGGCGCAGCGGCGCAGCTATTTGCTCGGAGAGGCAAAATTGCGCCGGCACCAGCGCCTGCGACAGCACGCCGGCGGCGCGCGCGCCGTTCACATAGGCTTCGGCGCTGCGGCGGGAGAAGTGCAGCACGCCGTCGAGGCCGGCCGCCAAGGCGTCGGTTGCGTCTTTCGGCAGCGTTGCGGTCGTGATGGCGCGATACACAATGGCGGTATGCACCGCGAATCCCCGGGCGCCCAAATCGCCGACAAGATCGCCGGCGCGCTCTTCGCCGGCGAGATAGAGCAGGGCGGCGTTCGGCTTCACTAGCTGGGCCGCAAGGCGGGTCAGATCGGCGACGGCGCCGCCGGCTGAAACAACATCGACAAATCCGGCAGCGCACATGGCCTCGGCGCTGCGGTCGCCGACGGCAAACACCGGGACGGCGAGCAGCGCGCGCTTGCGTTCATGCAGCGCGATGGCCGCCGCCGCATTGGCGCTGGTGATCAGGATCGCGGCCCAAGGCTGATCGTCGATCGCTGCGTCGACCAGCGATTCGATGCGAACGAGTGGCGCCATGATGACGCTGTGGCCGCGCTGGCGCAAAGCGATGGCGGTGCGCTCGGTGTCCGGCTCCGGCCGTGTGACGAGGAGGCGCACCGCTTCAGCCTGGCGCGAAAAAGCCGGGGCCGGCGCGGTCTTTCAGCTCGCGGCCGGCTTCGGCGCCGAGCTCGGCGGCTGCCGCGCAGCCGCCCTTGCGCGTCGCTTCATGGGCCTCGCTGCCGTCGGGGCGGACGATCATGCCGCGAAAGCGTAAGCTCCCGTTGCGCACGCGGGCATGTCCGGCGATCGGCGTGCGGCAGGAGCCGTCGAGCACGGCCAGAAACGCGCGCTCGGCGGCGAGCGCCATGGCGGTGTCGGCGTCATTGATTTTGGTGACGAGGGCGCGCGTCGCGTCGTCATCGGCGCGCGTCTCGATGCCGATCGCGCCCTGACCGACCGCGGGCAAGAAGTCGTCGATGTCGAATATCATGGTGGCGGCCGCGAGCAAGCCGAGGCGTTTCAAGCCGGCGACCGCAAGCAGCGTCGCATCGGCGTCGCCGGCTTCAAGCTTGCGCAAACGCGTCTCGACATTGCCGCGCAAGGTTGCGATTTGCAGATCCGGCCGCAAATGTTTGACCAGCGCCTGCCGGCGCAGCGAGGCGGTGCCGACCACGGCGCCCCGCGGCAGGTCGCGCAGGCTTTTGGCTTGGCGGCTGATGAAGGCGTCGCGCGCATCTTCGCGCGGCAGAAAGCTGTCGAGCAAGAGCCCGTCGGGCAGCACCGTCGGCATGTCCTTCGACGAATGCACCGCAAGATCGATACTGCCGGCGAGCAGCGCCTCCTCGATTTCCTTGGTGAAAAGGCCCTTGCCGCCGGCGGTGGCCAGCGGCCGGTCCTGGATGGCGTCGCCCGTGGTGCGGATGGTCTTGATCTCGATCCGCTCGGCCGCAATGCCGCAAGCGGCGGCGAGGCGGCTCTGCACCTCGCGCGCCTGCGCCAACGCCAGCGGCGAGCCGCGCGAGCCGATGCGCAGGAGCGGTGATGCAGCAGATGGTGCCATCGCAAATCTAAGTCGAGGCACCGACTTTTATCCGTCATCCGTTGGCTCGCACCTCAGGGTGACGGATGTGAGTCCGTGCCGATCCGAATGATATATACCCGAACGTATTGGATCGAGACACCAACCCATGGTCATTCTCGGCATCGAAACGACCTGCGACGAGACGGCCGCGGCCCTGG
>JASHWN010000299.1 GCA_030044035.1 Xanthobacteraceae bacterium | reverse complement strand
CCACGGGCCATATCCAATGGGTCGGGCCCGGCTGCCATCTTCTCGCTTACTACATCCGCGGCAAGAAGCTCGTGAACATCGTCACCCAGGAGGACACTGACAAATGGGTCGAGGAAGGCTGGTCGACCCGCGGCGAACCCGACGAGATGCGGCTGAGCTTCCCCAATCCGGAGCCGCGCCTGAAGAAGCTTCTGAGCCTTGTGACCGAATGCTCAAAATGGGGCCTGTTCACGCGGCCGCTGACGCAGAACTGGGGCCGCGGCCGCATTCAGCTGATCGGCGACGCCGCGCATGCCATGCTGCCCAATGCCGGGCAGGGCGCCTGCCAGGCGTTCGAGGACGCCTACATTCTCGGACGCTGGCTCGACGCCTGCGGCGATCCGGCCGAAGCTTTTGCAAATTTCCGCCGCATCCGCATCCCGCGCGTGCACGGCGTGCAGCGCCTGTCGCTCGCCAATGCGCGTTTCAAGCATTTGCGCGATGCCGCTGCGCAGAAGCAATCGATCGCCGCCGGCACCGGCAGCGTGCATGGCAACTCGGAATGGGTCTGGGGTTACGATCCCGTCGCCGAGTGGAACAGGGAGCCGACCGTTCCGACCGCTTACGCGGCTTGATGAGGGATCGGTCGACCACCGGCAACTAACAAACAGGCTTCGCGCGGCCCGCTACTCCTGCTCCACCAGCGCCACCTTGCCGTGATCGATGGCGAGCGCCAACCGGCCGTGCTTGAGCGCCAGCGCCTTGTCGCCGAACAGTTCGCGCCGCCAGCCTTTTAATGCCGGCACGTCGGCTCGGTCGCTGGCGGCGATGCGCTCGAGATCGTCGACCGTGGCGATCACCTTGGCGGCGACGTGGTGGCGCTCGGAGATCATGCGCAGCAGCACCTTGAGGAGCTCGACCACGGCGGCGCCGTTCGCCGCCGGCTGACTGCGCGACTGCAGCGGCAGCGTTTTGGGATCGCGCTCGAGCCCGCGCGCCACCGCTTCGACGATCGCCTCGCCCCAGCGCGAGCGCTCGAAACCTTTCGGCAGCGAGCGCAAATGCTTGAGCTTGTCCAGCGTGGTCGGCGCCTGCACGGCGATGTCGCCGAGCGCGTCATCCTTGAGCACGCGCGCGCGCGGCACGTCGCGCGCCTGCGCCTCGCGCTCGCGCCAGGCGGCGATCTCGATCAGCACGGCGAGTTCTTTCGGCTTGCGCACCCGGGTCTTCAGCCGCCGCCAGGCGTTGTCCGGCTCCATCCGATAAGTGTCGGGCGAAGTCAGCACGCTCATTTCCTCGGCGACCCAGTCGACGCGGCCGCGGCGCTTGAGATCCTCGACCAGCGCCGCGTAGACCTGCCGCAGGTGGGTCACGTCGGAGGCCGCATAGGCAAGCTGCGCATCGGTCAGCGGGCGGCGCGTCCAGTCGGTGAAGCGGTGCGATTTGTCGAGCGTGTCGCCGGTGATGCGCTGCACCAGCTGATCGTAGGAGATCGAATCGCCGTAGCCGAGCACCATGGCGGCGACCTGTGTGTCGAACATCGGATGCGGAATGAGTTCGGCGGCGTGCCAGACGATTTCGATGTCCTGGCGCGCTGCATGAAACACCTTCATGATCGTCGCGTCGGCCATCAGCGCATAGAACGGCGCCAGATCGATGCCGGGCGCCAGCGCGTCGATCACCACCGCTTCGTCGGGCGATGCCATCTGCACCACGCACAACAGCGGGTAATAGGTGCTTTCGCGCAGGAACTCGGTGTCGACCGTGACAAAGCGATGGCCGGCCATCCGGCTGCAGGCCGCGGCGAGTTCGGAGGTTGTTGTAATGGGTTGCATCGGCAGATAAGAAACTCGACTTACGCGGCGCGCGGCTTGATCTCGCGATCCAGACGGCGACCATTAGCCTCCTTGGCGACCTCCAGCTCGTAATGCGATTGCAGATTCATCCAAAACTGCTCGCTGACGCCGAAATAACGAGCGAGTCGCATCGCAGTGTCCGCGGTGATGCCGCGACGACCGCGCACGATGTCGTTCAATCGCGCGCGCGGAACCTTGATGCAACGCGATAGCGCATTGACGCTCATTTGCAGCGGATCGAGAAAGTCGGTCTTGAGAATTTCGCCCGGATGAATGGGCGGAATGTCCCTCTTGCGCTGCGCATGCGGTGTTTGCGGCCTCATGACGCTCCTTTCAGTGGCAGTCCGCGATTTCAACGTTGTAAGCGTCGCCCTCACGCCAATCAAAACAGATTCGCCACTGGTTATTTATTCTGATCGAATATTGTCCGCGACGATTGCCCAAAAGCTTCTCCAATCGATTTCCTGGGATTCTTCCAATCTCTTCGAGAGCCGAAGCCGCGTGCAAAGCGACAAGTTTCTGTAATGCTCGGCGTTGCATGTCGGCGGGGAGGCGTCGGCTAGACCGACCGGCGAAGAGTTCCGCCGTCTCCTGCGAAGCAAAGCTTTTGATCACCTGGCCAATGTAATGCAGAGCGTTACAGCAATCAAGTCGTGGCCTGATTCGAGCCGGCCGATAACCTAAACCCCTCGCCCTTTGGCCATGATCAAGCGATGCTCGATCGAGTTGATGAACTCCCACGGGCTTGGCAGGTCGCCGACCGGCACTTCGATCAGGGTGGGCCCGTCGCGATGGGCGAAGGCGCGCCGCAGCGCTTGGCGCAATTGCTGCGGGCTCCTCGCCCGCACCGCTTCGGCGCCGAAACTTTTGCCGAAGGCGACGAAATCGGGATTGACGAGGTCGCTGGCGATCAGGCGGTTGCCGAAGCGCTCGCGCTGGATGCGCCGGACATTGCCGAACGCGCCGTCGTTGAACACGATCGTGACCAGCGGGATGCGATGGCGCATGGCGGTCGCCATCTCGGTGGCGGTGAACATGAAACCGCCGTCGCCGCAGATCGCAACGACCGCCGTATCGGGGCACGCAGCTTGGGCGCCGAGCGCCGTGGCAAAGCCCAAGCCGAGCGGGTCCTGAAAGCCGGGCGACAGATAGGTACGCGGCTTGTAGACCGGATAGACGACGCGCGCGGCAAAAACCATCTGCGTGATGTCTTCGACGAAGATGCCGTTGTCCGGCAGCTCGGCGCGGATCGCCTCAAGATAGGCGATCTGCGGCGCGATCTTTTCGAAGCGCTTGCGCCAGGTGGCTTGGCGCTCTTGCAGCTCGGCCTGGCGCGGCGCGCGCTTGGCATTGTGCGCCGGCAATTCCTCGAGCAGGCTTTGCAGGATCGGCTTGGCGTCGCCGGTCAGCGCCACCGCCGGCTTGTGCAGGCGGTCGTGCTCTTTCGGGTCGGCGTCGATCCGGACGATCTTCAGATCGCGGTCGAAGCCCCATTGCCGGAACTGAATGAGGAGCCGCGTGCCGACGGCGAGCACGACGTCGGCCTCGTCCCACAAGTCGCGGCCGAGCGGCAGCGTGACGGACAACGGATTGCGGCCGTCGAGCACGCCGCGGCCGCGGCGGAAGGCGAGCACCGGCGCCTGCAGCATGGCGGACAGCGCGGTGACCTCGGCGGACGAATCCTGGGCGCCGCCGCCGCAGATGATCAGCGGCCGTTTGGCCGCGCCGAGCAGCTTGGCGGCGCGGCGGATCGCGCTCGGATCGATCCTGGGTTGCGGGATCGGCAGCGGCGCCTGCAAGCTCACCGGGCCGGATTTGCCCCACACGTCCATGGCGCATTCGAGCGCCGCCGGACCGGGACGCCCGGTGCGCATCGCGCGCATGGCGCGCGCCGTCGCCGCCGATGCCTGCTCCGGCTTGCGGATCAGCTCGACATGATCGACCAGGCGTTTGACGATGCCGGCCTGGTCGCGGATTTCGTGCAGCTGGCCGAGATCGCGGCCGATATCGGCATCGGGAATCTGGCCGATGAGCCCAAGCACCGGAGCGTTGGTGGCAAACGCGGTGAGCAGCGCGGCCCCGGCATTGAGCAGTCCCGGCCCCGGCACCACCGCGAAGGCCTGCGGTTTGCCGGTCGCCATCGCCGCGCCAAGCGCCATGTAGGCGGCGCCCTGCTCGTGCCTGGTGTGCACGGTGCGCAGCCGGTCCGAGAACTTGAACAGCGCTTCGAACAGCAGGTCGTTCTGCACGCCGGGCAGCGCGTAGATCGTATCGAGCCCGTGACCGATCAGGGTTGCGACCACGGCTTCTGCAGTGGTCATGCGCGCAGTTGCGCCGGCGCCGCCTTCCATCCGTGCCCGTGCGCGCGCCACCGCCTCCGGATCGCGCTTATTGGCCGACTTGGCTGAGCGAGACGGGATTGGATCCGGGCGCAAAGCGGCTGCCGCCATTGAAACCCATTTCGCCGCCGGAAGAGCGCTCCTGCATGCATTGCGCGTAGGCGGCCTGCGGAGCGGCCATGCCGTTGCCGGCGCCGCCCTGTTGGCAGATGTCGTCGCTCTGGCCGATGAGCTTCATCTGCGCCAGCGGATTGCCCGCATCGCTGCAGGCGGAAAGCCCGAGGGCCGCAATGATGAGCACACCGATGATCAGCGCCCGCTCGGTCATGTCCCCAACCCTTTGCTCGCGCGCCCCACGACCGGCTCAGAGCATGCGCTTATTCGCCACGTTTCGCAACGCCTTCGCCGCGCCTTGACAAACATAGCCCCGCATGCGCTTTCCGCCTGCCGTTGAAGGCAAAAAAGCACCATGCATCGTTATCGCACCCATACCTGCGGCGCGTTGCGCGCAAGCGACATCGGCATCGAGGCGCGGCTGTCCGGCTGGTGCCATCGTATCCGCGATCACGGCGGCGTGCTGTTCATCGATCTGCGCGACCATTACGGCATCACCCAGGTGGTCGCCGATCCGGACAGCGCCGCGTTCAAGATCGCCGAGACGTTGCGCGCGGAGTGGGTGGTGCGGATCGACGGCAAGGTGCGGCGGCGGCCCGACGACACCGAGAACCCCGACCTGCCGACCGGCGCGGTCGAAGTTTATGTGCGCGGGATCGAGGTGTTGGGGCCGGCCGGCGAATTGCCGCTGCCGGTGTTCGGCGATCAGGAATACCCTGAAGACATCCGCCTCAAATACCGCTTTCTCGACCTGCGCCGCGAGCGGCTGCACAACAACATCATCAAGCGCGGCGAGATCATCGACTCGATCCGCCGGCGCATGAAGGCGCAAGGCTTTTTCGAGTTCCAGACGCCGATCCTGACCGCCTCCTCGCCCGAAGGCGCGCGCGATTATCTGGTGCCGTCGCGGCTGCACGAAGGAAAATTTTATGCGCTGCCGCAGGCGCCGCAGCAGTTCAAGCAGCTGATCATGGTGTCGGGCTTCGACCGCTACTTTCAGATCGCGCCGTGCTTCCGCGACGAGGACGCCCGCGCCGACCGCTCGCCCGGCGAGTTCTATCAGCTCGATCTGGAAATGAGCTTCGTCACCCAGGACGACGTGTTCGAC
>JASHWN010000030.1 GCA_030044035.1 Xanthobacteraceae bacterium | reverse complement strand
CGTTTTCGCCGTAAGTCCTTCGAGCGTGTGGCGACGCTCGATTTAGGCGACGGCTCGCCCTCGACCAGCTGCCATGTGCTCGACATTTCCGACGGCGGAGCGCGGCTGCGGCCGCTGATGTGCTCGCCCAAAACGCTGCCAGAGAAATTCATCCTGTTGCTGTCGACGTGCGGCAAGGTGCGGCGCAATTGTCGCGTGATCTGGCGCACATCGGCCGAATTGGGCGTGCAATTTCCGCAGTTTTAAGCGCTCAACGCTGCCGTGCGGCGTGACGCCGCTGTTTCACTGCGTCAGCGTCAGCAGCATCGCCAAAGCTTCCGCGACCGATCGTTCGCGCACGCGGCGCCGGCCGATCTTGCCAAACAGCCGGTGGCGCTGCAGGCGACGTCCGTCGCGGCTCGCGGCGGCGAAATGAACGAGACCGACCGGCTTCCGCACCGTGCCGCCGCCAGGGCCGGCAATGCCGGTGATCGACACCGCGAGGTCCGCCGGCGAGTGCTTCAACGCGCCCTCAGCCATCGCTGCCGCCGTTTCGGCGCTGACCGCGCCGTGCCGCTTGAGGGTCGCTGCCGGCACGCCGAGCATGGCCTGTTTCGCCGCGTTGGAATAGACGACGAAGCCGCATTCAACGACGTCGGAAGAGCCGGCGATTTCGGTCAAGGCCGCGGCAACAAGGCCGCCGGTGCAGGATTCCGCGGTGGCGATCCGTAAGCCGCGCGCGCGGCAAGCATCGAGCACATCGGCGGACGCTGCGCGCAGCTTACGGTCGATCATGCACCGCTCCACGGCAGCCGCAGCGTGGCCGTCGCCATGGCGACGAGGCCTTCGCCGCGGCCGGTGAAGCCGAGTTTCTCGCTAGTCGTCGCCTTGACGGCTACGCGGTCAATGCCAACGCCGGCGATGGCGGCGATGCGGGCGCGCATGGCGTCGCGGTAGGGCGACACCCGCGGCGCTTCGCAGACGATGGTGACGTCGAGGTGGCCGATGATGCCGCCGCGGGCGCGCACGCGCTCGCAGGCAAAGGCGAGGAAGCGGTCCGACGAAGCGCCGCGCCATTGCGGATCGCTCGGCGGAAAGTGCTGGCCGATGTCGCCCTCGGCGAGCGCGCCCAAGATGGCATCGACCAGCGCATGCAGCGCGACGTCGGCGTCGGAATGGCCGGTAACGCCGCGGCGGTGCGGAATGCGCACGCCGCCGAGCATGACGTGATCGCCATCGGCGAAAGCGTGCACGTCAAAACCGTTGCCGGTGCGCACGTCGGTGAGCGTCGCGGCGTGCATGAGTTCGGCGCGGACAAAATCCTCGTTGGTGGTCAGTTTCACGTTGCCGACCTCGCCTTCGAACACACTGACACGGTGACCGGCCCATTCGGCAAGTGCGGCGTCGTCGGTAAAGTCGTCGCGACCGGCCGCTTCGGCGCGCCGATGGGCGTCGGCGATCAGGGCAAAGCCAAACGCTTGCGGCGTCTGCACGGTGCGCAGCCGGCCGCGGTCGAGTGTTTCGGTCACGGTCGCATCCTGACCGACGACCTTCACCGTATCGGCGATGGCGAGGCCGGGGATTGCCGCGCCGTACCGCCGGCCGGCCTCGACCGCGCGACCAATCAGGCTACCGGTCAGAAAGGGCCTCGCCGCATCGTGGATCAGGACAAGTTCCGGCGCGTGCTGCTGCAGCGCGCGCAGCCCTGAACGGACCGAAATCTGCCGCGTTGCGCCGCCCGGCGCCGGCTCCCACAGCTTGCCAAGGCCGGCACTAGCAGCATTGAACAGGCCTTGGTCCGCCGGATGGATCACAGGCTGGATGATGTCGACCTGCTGGTGGTCGCAGAAAGCAGCCAGCGTCGTGCGAATGGCCGGGGTTCCGGCCAGCATTCGATACTGCTTCGGAACCGCGCCGCCAGCGCGTTCTCCCCGGCCTCCGGCGACAATAACGGCAGCAACGATGCCCATTCAAAAGGCTCCATTCCGTACTGCTGCCGCTTTAGCGCATGTGCAGGCCATCTGCGAATGGGCTTTCGCGGCAATTGGCTTCCCAAGACCTGAAGGACTGGGAGGGACGCAGCCGTTATTCACATTCTGGAATATTGCACTGCAGCACTTGCGCCGGGCCGCGTTTTGGCTAAACTCTATGCAATTGTCGAAACAGCCTATTTCGTGTGCACATGCTGGTCCGACCCGTCGTATTCAGCCTAACAGCCCGTCGCCGCTCAGCTAAGACTCAAGCGGAACCGGCGGAGCCCCACCGACGGCAGCATCAATCATGAGCACGGCCGATCCGCTGCTCATGGTTTCGCCAGCCGAGGCGGTGCTTAATGCACTGCCGCATCCGGTGATCGTGGTGGCGCCGGACGGCAAAGTGGTGGACGCCAACGGAGCGGCGGAAGCCTTCTTCGAAGTGTCGCTGCCGCTATTGCGTCGGCAGGCACTGCGCGACCTCGTGCCGTTCGGCAGTCCGTTGCTCACGTTGGTCGAGCAGGTGCGCAGTCGTGGCGCCGCGGTCAACGAATACAAGGTCGATCTCGGCACCCCGCGCAATCCGGGCGAGCGGCTGGTCGATCTGCACGTGGCGCCGTTGCCCGAAGAACTCGACTGCGTGGTGGTGATGCTGCAAGAGCGCACCATCGCCGACAAAATGGATCGCCAGCTCACCCATCGCGGCGCCGCACGCTCGGTGATCGCGCTTGCCGCCATGCTGGCGCACGAGATCAAAAACCCGCTGTCCGGGATTCGCGGCGCCGCGCAATTGCTCGAACAATCGGTCGAGGACGATGACCGCACGCTGACGCGGCTCATTTGCGACGAAGCCGACCGCATCGTGAAGCTGGTCGACCGCATGGAAGTGTTCGGCGACGAGCGGCCGGTCGAGCGCGAGCCGATCAACATTCACGTCGTGCTCGATCACGTGAAGCGGCTGGCGCAATCGGGTTTCGCCCGCAACATCAAATTCGTCGAGGACTACGATCCCTCGCTGCCGCCGGTTCTGGCGAACCGCGATCAACTGATCCAGGTCTTTCTCAATCTCGTCAAGAACGCCGCCGAGTCGATCGGAGAGAATGCCGCCGGCGGCGAGATCGCGCTGACCACCGCGTTCCGCCCCGGCGTGCGGCTGTCGCTGCCCGGCACCAAGACGCGCGTGTCGCTGCCCCTCGAATTCTGCGTGCGCGACAACGGCCCCGGCGTTCCCGATGAATTGCTGCCGCACCTGTTCGACCCGTTCGTGACGACGAAGCCGACCGGATCCGGACTTGGCCTGGCGCTGGTCGCCAAAATCATCGGCGATCACGGCGGCATCATCGAATGCGAGTCGCAATCGCGTCGCACCACCTTTCGCATCCTCATGCCGAAATACACCCCGACTGAAGAAGCCGCCGGGCCGGACGGCGGCCGCAAAACATAGGAAGCAAAAGAAATGCCCACGGGAAGCATTCTCGTCGCCGATGACGACGCGGCGATCCGGACCGTCCTCAATCAGGCGCTGTCGCGCGCCGGTTACGAGGTGCGCTCCACCGGCAACGCCGCGACGCTGTGGCGCTGGATCAGCCAGGGCGAGGGCGATCTGATCATCAGCGACGTTCTGCTGCCTGACGAGAGCGCGTTCGATCTGTTGCCGCGCATCAAGAAGGCGCGGCCCGAACTGCCGATCGTCATCATGAGCGCGCAGAACACGTTCATGACCGCGATCCGCGCCTCCGAGCGCGGCGCCTACGAATATCTGCCAAAGCCGTTCGACCTGAAAGAATTGATCGCGATTGTCGGCCGCGCGCTGTCGGAGCCGAAGGAGCGGACGCGGCCGGCCGCCAAGCCGGACGATTTCGAATCCATTCCGCTGGTCGGCCGGTCGCCGGCGATGCAGGAAATCTATCGCGTGCTGGCGCGGCTGATGCAGACCGATTTGACCGTGATGATCGCCGGCGAATCCGGCACCGGCAAGGAACTGGTCGCACGGGCGCTGCACGATTACGGCAAGCGCCGCAGCGGCCCGTTCGTCGCCATCAACATGGCGGCGATACCGCGCGACCTCATCGAATCCGAACTGTTCGGCCACGAGAAGGGTGCGTTCACCGGCGCCAACACGCGCAACGCCGGACGCTTCGAGCAAGCCGAAGGCGGCACGCTGTTTCTCGACGAGATCGGCGACATGCCGATGGAGGCGCAGACCCGGCTTTTGCGCGTGCTGCAGCAGGGCGAGTACACCACCGTCGGCGGCCGCACCCCGATCAAGGCCGACGTGCGCATCATCGCCGCCACCAACAAGGATTTGCGCCAGCTGATCCAGCAGGGCCTGTTCCGCGAGGATCTGTTCTTCCGCCTCAATGTGGTGCCGCTGCGGCTGCCGCCATTGCGTGAACGAAGCGAAGACATTCCCGATCTGATCCGCCACTTCTTCGTGCTGGTCGCACGCGAAGGCTTGCCGCTCAAACAGATCGACCAGGCCGCGCTCGACCGGCTCAAACGCCACCGCTGGCCCGGCAACGTACGCGAACTGGAAAATCTGGCACGGCGCCTCGCCGCGCTCTATCCGCAGGAGACGATCACGGCTGCGGTGATCGATGCCGAACTGGCACAGCCGACGCTGGTCGCCACGAGTGACGGCGGCCGTGCCGAGGACAATCTGTCGAGCGCGGTCGAACGTTATCTGGCGCGCTATTTCTCCGGCTTCGACGACGGCCTGCCGCCGCCCGGCCTCTATCACCGCATCCTGCGCGAGGTCGAAGGCCCGCTCCTTTCGGCGGCGTTGACCGCCACGCGCGGCAATCAAATCCGCGCCGCCGACCTGCTCGGGGTCAACCGCAACACCTTGCGCAAGAAGATCCGGGACTTGGAAATCCAAGTCTATCGGACCAGTGGCTGATAGCCGGCCCCTAGCAGAACGCGGACAAAGGGGGTGGCGTGAACGACACGCCGGGTCGGCTGCGCGCGCCCCGGAATTGTCGCAATCGGGCAACATTGTTGTATAAATGCCTCACTGGGGAGGGCGAATGGCCGGGCTCCATTCGACCAGCGCATTTCCGCGACAGTCCCGCGCCGCTTAACGTTTCCATGACGACCGTCGAACAGGTCGCGCCGATCGAACAGGTCGGGCCGCATGACGCTGCGGGCACTGCGCCGGTGCCGGTCGGCTGGCGGCTGATCGGGCCGGTTGCCGATAGTATTGCCCTCTTCTCGGCGGCCCTCACTCTCTTTGTGCTCTCGGGGATAACGCCGGTCGCGCCGGTCCCTGCACTGGCGATTGCGCTCGCAGCGCTGCAGTCGCTCATTCATGGCACTGCAGCCCCCGCGGCCACACCGTCCGAGCTGATCCAGGTCGCGATCGTGGTTTTGCTGCTCGTCGGCAATATCGTGACCGATGCGCTGCTGCTGCTGGCGCCGACGCCGATGTCGTCCCGGCCGGTCGGCGCGATCGCGCTCGGGCTTGCGCTATTGTGGGCCACCGCCACGTTTCTGGTACTCGGCGGTCTGACCTGGATCGTGCCGGTTGACGAGGTGGTCAAGCAGCTCTTGCTGGGCAACGCCGTCACCGGAGTCTTGCTGCTCGCGATCATCGGGCGCGAAGTCTGGGTGGTCATCCAAGCCCGCTGGCGGGGGCGCGCCGGTTCGCGGCTGCACGTGCAAATCGTCGGCCTGTTCGCCGTCATCGCCGCGGTGCCGACCATTCTCATCGCGGTCGTTGCCTCGACCACGCTTGATCGCGGCCTCGACCGTTTCTTCTCGACCCGCACGCGCGCCATGATCGACCAGTCGCAGATCGTGGCCAAGGCCTATCTCAGCGACCACGCCCAGATCATTGGCGGCGACAGTTTGGCGATGGCGTTCGACGTCGCGCGCGCCAAGCCTTTGTTCGATCAGAACCGCGAGCAGTTCCATAACTTTTTCACGGCACAAGCCAAGGGACGCGGCCTGTCGGCGGCTATGATCATTACTTCCGACGCTTCGACCGTGGAGCGGGCCGACGTGACGATGGGCAAACCGGGCGTGCTGCCGTCCCCACAGCTGCTCAAGAGCATCACCGAGACCGAGCCGTATATCGTGTTCTCGCCGCAGGGCGTCGCCGCCGCCGTGAAGCTGCGTGGCTACGACGATCTCTACCTTTACGTCGCCCAGATGCTCGATCCGCGTGTGGTGCAGCAGATAGCTGCGATGCAGGAGAGCATCGGCGACTACGCCACCCTTGAAGCGTCCCGACTCGGCATTCAGATCGCGTTCGCGCTGATGTTTGCCGTCATCGCGCTGATCGTGCTGTTGTCGTCGGCCTGGATCGGGCTCGATTTCGCCAATCGGCTGGTGGCGCCGATCCGCCGCCTGATCGGCGCCGCCAACGTGGTGTCCACCGGCAATCTGCACATCCAGGTGCCGGTGCACCGCTCCGAAGGCGATTTGGCACAGCTCGGCGAAACCTTCAACAAGATGACGCAGGAGCTGCGCACCCAGCATGACGACATCGTGCGCGCCCGCGACCTCATCGACAGCCGCCGCCGCTTCACCGAAGCGGTGCTCTCGGGCGCCAGCGCCGGCGTGATCGGCGTCAATGCCGAGGGCCGTATCACCATCCTCAACCGCTCGGCGGAGCAATTGACCGGACGCAGCGAAAGCGACGCGCTCGGTTGTCCGCTGCGCGAGATAGCCCCCGAACTGGCCGATGTGTTCGCCGACGCGCGGCGCAGCAATCAGCGCCTGATCCAGCGCCAGATCGCGATGACGCGCAACGCCGAGGAGCGCAATTTCTCGGTGCGCGTCACCAGCGAGCAGGCGCCGGAATCCGAGCACGGTTACGTCATCACCGTCGACGACATCACCGAACTCGTTCTGGCGCAGCGCTCGTCGGCGTGGGCCGACATCGCCCGCCGCATCGCCCACGAGATCAAGAACCCGCTGACCCCGATCCAGCTTTCGGCCGAACGGCTGCGCCGCAAATACGCCAAGCTGATCACCGAGGACACTGCCGTGTTCGAGCAGTGCACCGACACGATCGTGCGCCAAGTCGACGACATCAAGCGCATGGTCGACGAATTCTCCCGCTTCGCGCGGATGCCGAAGCCGGTGATCGCCGACGAGGACGTCGCCGACACCGTGCGGCAGGTGGTGTTCCTGCTGCGCGTCGGCCATCCCGACATCGATTTCGACGTCCAGCTGGCGACCGAAACGATGCCGGCGCGGTTCGACCGCCGGCTGATCTCGCAGGCGCTCACCAACATCGTCAAAAACGCAACCGAGGCGATCGGCGCGGTGCCGCCGGCCGAGCTCGGCCGCGGCCGCATCGTCGTGAGCGCCCGGCGCGAGGGCAAGGAAGCGGTGATCGACGTCATCGACAACGGCATCGGCCTGCCCAAGGAGAATCGCACCCGTCTGCTCGAGCCCTATGTGACGACGCGCGAAAAGGGCACAGGTCTCGGCCTTGCCATCGTCGGCCGCATCCTCGAGGAGCACGGCGGGCGCATCGAGCTGCGCGACGCTGGCGATAAAATTCCCGGCGTGCGCGGCGCCTGGATGCAATTGCGCTTCACGGCGGAACCGCTGCCCGGCGGTGCGGCTGCGACGCAAGAGAGTCAGCAGGACAGTAGGGCGGTGAATTGATCATGTCTTCCGACATCCTCATCGTTGACGATGAAGCCGATATCCGGGAGCTGGTCGCCGGCATCCTGCAGGACGAAGGCTATGGTACACGCACCGCCCATGACAGCGACGAGGCGCTCGCCTCAGTAGTGGCGCGGCGGCCCAATCTCGTCTTCCTCGACATCTGGCTGCAAGGCAGCCGGCTCGACGGGCTGCAGCTCCTCGATTCGCTCAAGCTCGAGCATCCCGAATTGCCGGTGGTGATGATCTCCGGCCACGGCAACATCGAAACCGCGGTCTCCGCCATCAAGCGCGGCGCCTACGATTTCATCGAGAAGCCGTTCAAGGCCGATCGGCTGCTGCTGGTCGCCGAACGCGCGCTGGAGAATTCGCGGCTCAAGCGCGAGGTCAAGCAGCTCAAGCAATTTGCGCCGCTGCCGACCGTAATCGTCGGCCAATCGCCGGCCGCCAATCAGCTGCGGCAGACCGTCGAGAAGGTCGCTCCCACCAACAGCCGCATCCTGATCGTCGGCGCCTCCGGCAGCGGCAAGGAGCTTGCCGCGCGCACCATCCACGCCCATTCGGCGCGCGCCAATGCGCCGTTCGTGGTGATCAACGCCGCGGCGATCTCGCCGGAGCACATGGAGATCGAGCTGTTCGGCGTCGAATCGAGCAACGGCACGCAGGCGCGCAAGGTCGGCGCGCTCGAAGAGGCGCACGGCGGCACGCTGTTCATCGACGAGATCGCCGACATGCCGCGCGAGACGCAGAACAAGATCCTGCGCGTCCTGGTCGATCAGACGTTCCAGCGCGTCGGCGGCAGCACCAAGGTCACCGTCGACGTGCGCATCATTTCCTCGACCAGCCGCAACATCGAGGCCGACATCGCGGTCGGCAAATTCCGCGAGGATCTCTACCACCGGCTCTCGGTGGTCCCGATCCGCGTGCCCTCGCTCGCCGAGCGGCGCGACGATATTCCAATTTTGGTCGAATATTTCATGGACCAGATTTCGCACGCCACCGGATTACCTAGACGCAAGGTCGGCGCCGATGCGCTCGCCGTGCTGCAGTCGCACGATTGGCCCGGCAACGTGCGGCAGCTGCGCAACAACGTCGAGCGACTGATGATTCTCGCCGGCGGCGATCCCGAAGCGGTGATCACCGCGACGATGTTGCCGCAGGACGTCGGCTCGATGATCCCGACCATGCCGAACGGCAATGGCGGCGAGCATCTGATGAGTCTGGCGCTGCGCGAGGCGCGCGAAGTGTTCGAACGCGAATACCTGCTGGCGCAGATCAACCGCTTCGGCGGCAACATATCGCGCACCGCGGAATTCGTCGGCATGGAGCGCTCGGCTTTGCACCGCAAGCTCAAGGCGCTTGGGATCGACTGATCAGGGATCAGTAATCAGGAATCAGGAATCAGGGATCAGGGATCAGGGATCAGGAAATCGTGTCGCGAATAGCGTTGCTGCCCGATTCCTGATACCTGATCCCTGATGTCCAGATACGCTTACGTCAACGGCCGCTACCTGCCATTCCCCGACGCCAAGGTGCACGTCGAAGATCGCGGCTATCAGTTCGCCGACGCGGTTTATGAAGTCTGCGAGGTGAGGGCGGGGCAGCTCGTCGACGAACGGCGCCATCTCGACCGCCTGGAGCGCTCGCTTAAAGCCATCCGGCTGCGCCTGCCAATGAGCCGCGCCGCACTGGGCGTAGTGTTGCGCGAAGTGGTGGCGCGAAACCGCATCCGCTTCGGGATGGTCTATCTGCAGATCGGACGCGGCGTGGCACGGCGCGATCTCGCCTTTCCAGTGCCGGCAGCCGCGCCGAGCGTCGTCGTGACCGCCCGCCCGTTCAACCGCGCGCGGATCGACGCGTCGGCGGCGACCGGTATCGCAGTCGTGAGCGTGCCGGACAATCGCTGGGGCCGTGTCGACATCAAAAGCGTCGGTCTTCTGCCCAACGCTCTGGCGCGGCAAACCGCTATCGAGCAGGGCGCACGCGAGGCGTGGTTCATCGACAAGAGCGGCGCCGTAACAGAGGGCGCTTCGGCCAATGCCTGGATCGTGACCGCCGACGGCAAGCTAGTGACGCGGCGCGCCGATCACACCATCCTCGGCGGCATTACGCGCGGCGTGCTGTTCGAGGCCGTCAAAGCGCAAGGCCTGACCATCGAGGAGCGCCCATTCACGCTCGAAGAGGCTTACGCGGCGCGCGAGGCCCTCATCACTTCGGCGACGCAGAGCGTCATGCCGGTGGTCCGTATCGACGGCCGCGTCATCGGCAACGGCAAGCCGGGGCCGCTTGCCACCGCGCTGCGGCGGGAATTCCACCGTTTCGCTGAAATCGGTTGAATTTAGCGGTTGCTAATCTTACGCGCCACTTTGGCCCCGTGGCCAACTCGGGCTTGCATAGTTCCCTGCCGCGTTTTTTAATGGGCGCAATAATGGCCCCGAAGATTTTCGGCCGGGGCCAGAGGGTTCGATGGGTCGGGCGAGGCAGTAAACCATCGTCGGCATCGCGGCTCGTGGTGGGTTTCCGCCTCGCTCGATCCACCTTACTTATGGAAGTGCCGAGGGTGGCGAGGCGCCTGGCGCCGCAGCCCGTAACGCCTGTCCGCGCCGCCCTGCGCGCAAAATAGAAACCACCCGCGGAGCCGGGGTCCGCGAGGCAAGAACGGAAACAACGGCCATGGCAGCCGACCGCGCACAAAATCTGCAGGACACCTTTCTCAATCACGTCCGCAAGAGCAAGATTCCGTTGACGATCTTTCTGGTGAACGGGGTCAAGCTCCAGGGCGTGGTGACATGGTTCGATAATTTCTGCGTGCTGTTGCGCCGCGACGGGCACTCGCAGCTGGTCTACAAGCACGCCATTTCGACCATTATGCCGGGCCATCCGGTGCAACTGTTCGAAGGCGCGGAAGAACCGCCGGCCGGGGAAAAGGTCTGATTGGAGCCGCGCCGTCGCGATTTGCGGGCTGATCGCTTAAGTCCGACGCAGCTGCCGGACGCAGCGACCGGCCGCGCGCTGGTCATCGAGCCGGTGTTGCGCGGCGGGCGCGCCGGCCGCGGTGCTGGACGCGCAGCTGCGGCAGAGCGCACGCCGGCGGCCAAGCTCGATGAGGCGGTTGGGCTTGCGCGCGCTATCGATCTCGATGTTGCCCAGTCGGGCATTGTCCAACTCAACGCGTTGCGCCCGGCCACCTATTTGGGCAAGGGCAAGGTCGACGAGATCGCCGGCCTGGTGAAGACGCACGAAGCCGGCATCGTGGTGATGGACTGCGCGCTCTCGCCGGTGCAGCAGCGCAATCTGGAAAAAGCCTGGGCCGCCAAGGTCATCGACCGCACCGGACTCATTCTGGAGATTTTCGGCCGGCGCGCCCGCACCCGCGAGGGCGCGCTGCAGGTCGAGCATGCGCACCTGACCTATCAGAAAAGCCGGCTGGTGCGCTCCTGGACCCACCTCGAACGCCAGCGCGGTGGCTTTGGTTTTCTCGGCGGTCCCGGCGAGACCCAGCTCGAAGCCGACCGCCGCATGATCGAGGAGCGGCTGGCCAAGATCGAAGGCGAGCTCGCCCGCGTCAAGCGCACCCGCGCGCTGCATCGCGACAGCCGGCGCCGCGTGCCGTATCCGATCGTAGCGCTGGTCGGCTACACCAATGCCGGCAAGTCAACGCTGTTCAACCGCATGACCCAGGCGAGCGTGCTCTCCGCCGACATGCTGTTCGCCACCCTCGATCCGACCTTGCGCGCGGTTGACCTGCCGCACGGCGCGCGCGTGATCCTCTCCGACACGGTCGGCTTCATCTCCGATCTGCCGACAATGCTGATCGCCGCGTTCCGCGCCACGCTCGAAGAGGTGATCGAGGCCGACGTTATTTTGCACGTGCGCGACGTGTCGCACGAAGACGCCGAGGCGCAACTGCACGACGTGGAAGACGTCTTGCAGCAGCTCGGGATCGATGCGCAGGACGGCGCCGCCGGCAGGCGGTCGATCATCGAGGTTGGAACAAGATCGACCGGCTCGACCACGCCGAACGCGAGCGTCTACACAACCTCGCGGAACGTCGGCCATCGACGACGCAACCAGTTCTCGTGTCGGCGGCCAGCGGGGAGGGAACGGACGCGTTGGCCGCAGCGATCGAGACGCGGCTGGCCGCTGGCCGCGTGCTGATCGAGCTCGAGCTCGATCCGGCCGATGGCGCCGGCATGAGCTGGCTGCACCGCCACACCGAGGTAATCGGCAAGGGCTTGAACGAACGCACCGGCCGTATCGCCATGACGGTCCGCGCCGATGCGGATCGCGCGGCCACGGTGCGGGCGAGGGCGGCTAATGGCGAGTGGCGGATGGCGAATGACGAATAAGGCTTTAGCGGCAGGCGACCGTTGCTCCCTATTCGCTATTCGGCACTCCCCGCCGCTCTTGCGCTTTCGCCTCATCCCACAGCGCGTCCATTTCTTCGAGTGACGCTTCACTCGGCGTCTTGCCCTTGGCGGCGAGGGCGCGCTCGATCGCGGCGAAACGCCGCTCGAATTTTTGATTGGTCGCCCGCAGCAGCGCCTCCGGGTCGGCGCGCAGATGGCGGGCGAGGTTGACGGCGGCGAACAACAGATCACCGACTTCCGCCGCGGCTTCGGGCACGGATGACGCCCGTCCGGCGGCGCTTGCGTGGCCGAGTGCAACTTCGATCTCGTCGGCCTCCTCACGGATCTTGCGCAGCACCGCGTGCGGATCGTTCCAATCGAAGCCGACTTTGCCGGCTTTCTCCTGCAGCTTGAGCGCGCGGGTCAGCGCCGGCAGCGCCACCGGCACGCCGGCGAGGGCGCCTTGCTGGCGCGCGCCGTTACGCGCCGCCTTTTCCTCGGCCTTGATCCGTTCCCACAAACCCTCGACGGCTTGCGGCGTCGACGACCGTTCGTCGCCGAAGACGTGGGGGTGACGCCGGACCAGCTTTTCGGTGATCGCCTGCACCACGTCGCCGAAGTCGAAGGCGCCGGCTTCCTCGGCCATGCGGGCGTGAAATACGACCTGGAGCAAAAGATCGCCCAGCTCGTCCTTGAGGTCACCGAGATCACTGCGGGCAATGGCGTCGGCGACCTCGTAGGCCTCTTCGAGCGTGTACGGCGCGATGGTGGAAAAATTCTGCGCCAAGTCCCAGGGACAGCCGGTGCCCGGCATGCGCAGCGCCGCCATGATCTCGATAAGCCGGCCGATATCGCGGGAAGGGGTCATGCAAACATCCTGGTAGGTTCGCGCAAAAACGTCGCGAACCCTACCAGAGCCGAAAATCGGCCGCGACCGCCGCCGCGTTAATTCGGAGAGCCGCCGTTACTGATCGGCTTTGTGGGTGCGGGTTGCTTCGAACAGGAACCAGGTGCGCCGCTCCGCCTCGTCGATCCAGTTCTCCAACAGGCTGGTCGTGGCGACATCCTCGTGCTTTTCGGTAATCGCGTGGGCCTCGCGCATCGAGACAACCAAAGCCTTGTTGTCGTTCATCAGTTCTCGCAGCATGTCGAGAGCCGGCACAAAATTTTCATCATTATCATTAAGCGTCTGCAGCCGCGCGATATTGCCGATCGAGTGCAGCGTCAGTCCGCCGATCTTGCGAACCCGCTCGGCAATGTCGTCGGTGATCGCAAAAATCTGCTCCGACTGCTCGTCGAGCAGCAAGTGATAATCGCGGAAATGCGGCCCGCTCATGTGCCAGTGGAAGTTCTTGGTCTTCAGGTAAAGCGCGAAAACGTCAGCCAGCACCACATTCATTTTCTGCGAAATCTCGCCGACGGCTGCCGAAGAAAGATCAGTCGGCGTGTCGAGGGCAGGGGTCACCTTGCGGCGCGTATCGAGGGCTCGGACTTTATTCACGGCATCACCTCGCGAAAGGGCAAGCTGGAGGGGGGAGGGTTCCCGTGCCTGTTGCCGCAGCGCACGGGTTCGGTTGTTCCAACGAACCGTCGGCGGACTTGGTTCCAAGGCCCGCCACAGCGCCGCAAAATGGATTAATAACTTGGCCGAACCATCCACCGTGGAAACCCGACGTGCCGACCTCCGCCTACATCCAATCGGCCTTGTTCCTGCTCGTCGCCGCTGTCGCGCTGTTCGCTTCGGCCGGCACCGTGGCCATCGTCGGCTTTTGGCTCTTTCTCGCCATCCAGCTGGCCGGGATCGTGGCTTCGTTCGTCCTGCTGCCGCCCGATCTCGTCCGCGAGCGCATGCTGCCCGGCGGGCAGAAGCCGCCGCTCAGACTGCGCCTGTCCGTTATCGTGATCGTTGCCGCCTTTGTTGTCGCCGGCCTCGACCGCGGGCGCTTTCATTGGAGCGATGATGTTCCGCCCTGGCTGCAAGGGCTGTGCCTCGTCGGCCTGGCGGCGAGTTACGCGTTCGTCTTCTGGGCCATGAAAGTCAACCGCTTCTTCTCATCAATCATCCGAATCCAGGCAGACCGCAGTCAACACGTCGTGGCGAGCGGCCCTTATGCTTACGTCCGGCATCCCGGCTATCTCGGTGCTGTCGTCATGATCCTTTGCGCCGGACCGGCGCTCGGCTCCTGGCTCGCGGCGGCCATCTTTGTCGTCTGCGGCCTGC
>JASHWN010000298.1 GCA_030044035.1 Xanthobacteraceae bacterium | reverse complement strand
CGCCGCGCCCCGTAGGCGGTCAGGTCGCTGGCGATCACCGAAGCGACGGTCGTCGGGTTGCCGCTCATGCACAAGGTTCCTGACTGGGGTAAGCGCGGAAAAGCCAAGCGATACAAGACGATATTCGAGGTTGGCGCAACTTTTGGCGTTTCCCTCGGTCGGGGTCACGGCCGGTAGAAAAATTTCAAACTTGAATATTCAAGCTTGAAACAATACGCCCGCGGTGCCATCTTTGGCAATGCCAAACAGCTAAGCGGCGGCGCCATGAAGATCGCGTGCCTCGGCGGCGGCCCGGCGGGCCTCTACTTCGCCATCTCGATGAAGCTGCGCGACGCCGGCCACGACATCACCGTGTTCGAGCGCAATCGCGCCGACGACACCTTCGGCTGGGGCGTGGTGTTCTCCGACGAAACGTTCGAGAACATTGCCGCCAACGATCCGCCAAGCGCCGCTTCGATCCGCAGCCATTTCGCCTATTGGGACGACATCGCAGTCTATTATCGCGGCGGGCGCGTGGTCTCGGGCGGCCACGGCTTTTCCGGCATCGCGCGCAAGCAGCTGCTGCTGCTCCTCCAGGACCGCGCCCGCGAGCTCGGCGTCGAGTTGCGGTTCCAGGCCGAGATCGACAGCGCCGGCGAACTCGCCAACGGCTACGACCTCGTCGTCGCCGCCGACGGCTTGAACTCGAAAACCCGCCGCGAGTTCGCGGGGCACTTCAAGCCCGCCATCGATCTGCGCAAGAACAAGTTCGTCTGGCTCGGCACCCGGCAAAAATTCGACGACGCCTTCACCTTCATTTTCGAGGAGACCGGGCACGGCTGGGTGTGGGCGCACGCCTATCAGTTCGATGCTGACACCGCGACCTTCATCGTCGAATGCTCGGAAGCGACCTGGCAGAAATTCGGCTTCGGCGCCATGAGCCGGGATGAATCCTGCCGCGCCTGCGAGCGCATTTTCGAAAAATATCTCGGCGGCCATAGGCTGATGTCGAACGCTGCACACATCCGCGGCTCGGCTTGGCTGAACTTTCCCCGCGTGCTGTGCGCGAACTGGTCACACCAGAACATCGTGCTGATGGGCGACGCCGCCGCCACCGCGCATTTCTCGATCGGCTCCGGCACCAAGCTCGCCATGGAGAGCGCGGTGTCGATGGCCGACTATCTGCACAGCGAGCCGACCCTGCAGGCGGCGTTCGCCAAATACGAGAACGCCCGGCGCACCGAAGTGCTGCGCCTGCAATCGGCGGCGCGCAACTCGATGGAATGGTTTGAGGACGTCGAGCGCTATCTCCACCTCGACCCGGTGCAGTTCAATTATTCGCTGCTGACGCGCTCGCAGCGCATCAGCCACGAGAATTTGCGGCTGCGCGACAAGAGCTGGCTGGAAGGCGCCGAGGCCTGGTTCCAGCACCGGGCCGGCGCCGGCGACAACGCCGTGCGGCGGCCGATGTTCGCGCCGCTGCGGTTGCGCGACATGCGGCTGAAGAACCGCGTGGTGGTGTCGCCGATGGCGCAGTACAAGGCGGTCGACGGCTGCCCGACCGACTGGCATCTGGTGCATTACGGCGAGCGCGCCAAGGGCGGCGCCGGCCTCGTCTGCATCGAGATGACCTGTGTCAGCGCCGAGGGCCGCATCACGCCCGGCTGCACCGGGATGTATAAGCCCGAGCACGAAGCGGCCTGGAAGCGCATCGTCGATTTCGTCCATGCCGAGACTGACGCCAAAATCTGCTGCCAGCTCGGCCATTCCGGCCCGAAGGGCTCGACCCGGCTCGGCTGGGAGGAAATGGACGCGCCGCTCAAGACCGGCAACTGGCCGGTGATGGCGGCGTCGGCCACCGCCTGGTCGCCGCGTAATCAGACCGCGCGCGCCACGGATCGCGCCGACATGGATCGGGTTCGGGATCAATTCGTTGCTGCGGCCGCAATGGCCGCACGAGCCGATTTCGACATGCTCGAAATTCACTGCGCGCACGGTTATCTGCTGTCGTCGTTCATCACGCCGCTGACCAATTGGCGCACCGACCAATACGGCGGTTCGCTGGACAACCGCATGCGCTATCCGCTGGAAATCTTTCATGCGGTGCGCGCGGTTTGGCCGACGGAGAGGCCGATCTCGGTGCGCATCTCCGCCAACGACTGGGTCGGCGCCGATGGCATCGAGCCGCGCGACGCCGTCGCCATCGCCCGCATGCTGCACGAAGCGGGCGTCGACATCTGCGACGTGTCGGCGGGCCAGACCTCGGTCCGGGCGCAGCCGGTCTACGGCCGCATGTTTCAGACGCCGTTCTCCGACCGCATCCGCAACGAGACCGGCATGGCCACCATGGCGGTCGGCAACATTTTCGAGCCCGACCACGTCAACTCGATCCTGATGGCGGGGCGCGCCGACCTCGTCTGCCTCGCGCGGCCGCATCTCGCCGACCCGTATTGGACCCTGCACGCCGCCGCCAAGCTCGGCGACCACAGTGAAACCTGGCCGGCGCCGTATTACGCCGGCCGCGATCAACTCTATCGGCTGGCCGGCGGCGGCGAGCCAGTTGCGGCGGCGGTGTGAGATGACAACACTCTCCGGCAAGCATGCGCTCGTGACCGGCGGCGGCAGCGGCATCGGCGCCGCCATCGCGATGGCGCTGGCGCAGGCCGGCGCCGCGGTGACGATTTGTGGCCGCCGGCGCGAGCCGCTCGAGGCGACTGTGGCGCTGCAAACCGGCATCTTCGCCGAGCCGGCCGATGTCACCGACCGCGACGCGATGCTGCGTCTCTACAAGGAAGCGGAAACGGCGCGCGGGCCGTTCGGTATCGTGGTCGCGAATGCCGGCGGCGCGCAAAGCGCGCCCGCGGAAAAAGTCACGCCGCAGCTGTGGAGCGACACGCTCGCGGTCAATCTCAGCGGCGGATTCTTCTCGGTGCAGCCGGCGCTTGCCGGCATGCGCGAGCGCGGCTTTGGCCGCATCGTCTTCGTCGCCTCGACGGCGGGGCTGAGAGGCGCTGCATACGTTGCGCCCTACGTCGCCGCCAAGCACGGCGTGATCGGACTGATGCGCGCGCTGGCGGCGGAGACCGCCAAGCACGGCATCACCGTCAATGCCGTGTGCCCCGGCTATACCGAAACGCCGATGCTCGATCGCGCCGTGCAGCGCATCGCCGCCACTACCAAACGCGACGCCGCCGAAGCGCGCGCGGCGCTGGCGGCCAAAAATCCGCAAGGCCGTTTCATCACGCCGGCCGAAGTCGCTGGCGCAGTGCTCTGGCTCTGCGCGGAAGCAAGCGCCGGCATCAGCGGCCAAGCCATTGAGATTTCCGGAGGCGAGAGATGGTGAGTGCGCCGCTGCCGGCCGTCGCCGCTCGTCCCGACGGCAAGAAAGAAAAGGAAAGCGACAGCAAGGCGCGGCTGCGCTTATGGATCCGGTTGTTGCGCGCGAGCCGCCTGATCGAGGGCATGGCGCGCGAGCGCCTGAAAGCGCAATTCGGCGCCACGCTGCCGCGCTTCGACGTCATGGCGGCTTTGTTCCGCCAGCCTGACGGGATGCTGATGAGCGAGATTTCGCGCTTTCTCATGGTGTCGAATGGTAACGTGACCGGTATCGTCGATCGCCTGGTCGCCGACGGTCTTGTCGCCCGCTCGCAGCGCAACGGCGACCGCCGCACCTCGTTCATCACGCTGACCCGCAAGGGCCACGCCGCGTTCGCCGCCATGGCGGCCGCGCACGAAAGCTGGATCGACGAGCTTCTTGGCGGCATCTCGGCGCGCGACGCCGAACAGATGTCGACCAAGCTCAAATCGTTCCGCAGCGATTGGGAGGGCGAAGCATGAGCGCCGCCACGACCGCGACCACGATGGCCGGCTTCAAGCCGCAGCATTTTCTCTGGCGCACAGACGGCGCGGTCGGCATCATTCAGCTCGACCGGCCGGAGCGCAAAAATCCCCTCACGTTCCAGTCCTACGCCGAGTTGCGCGACACGTTTCGCGCTTTGCGTCACGCCGAAGATGTTCACGCCGTGGTGTGGCTGCCCAATGGCGGCAATTTTTGCTCCGGCGGCGACGTGCGCGACATCATCGGCCCGCTGGTCGATCAGGACATGAAGGGCCTGCTGGCGTTCACGCGCATGACCGGCGATCTGGTCAAGGCCATGCTCGTCTGCGGCAAGCCGATCATCGCCGCGGTCGACGGCGTTGCGGTCGGCGCCGGTGCCATCATCGCCATGGCCGCCGATCTGCGGCTTGCCACGCCGGCGGCGCAGACCGCGTTTCTGTTCAACCGCGTCGGGCTTGCCGGCTGCGACATGGGCGCGTGCGCGATCCTGCCGCGCATCATCGGCCACGGCCGCGCCGCCGAGCTTCTGTACACCGGCCGCATCATGACGGCGCAGGAAGGCGAGCAATGGGGGTTTTATAACAGGCTCGTTGCCGCAGCCGCCCTGGAGCCGGAAGCGCTGGCGCTCGCCCGCCGCATCGCCAGGGGGCCGACCTTCGCCAACAGCATCACCAAGACGCAGCTTTATCAGGAATGGGCGATGAGCCTCGACCAGGCCATCGAAGCCGAAGCGCAGGCGCAGGCGATCTGCATGCAGAGCAAGGATTTCGCCCGCGCCTACCACGCCTTCATCGCCAAGCAGAAGCCGGTGTTCGAAGGGAATTGAGCGTGCCCGACAAAAGCTTTCTCGCCTGGCCGTTTTTCGAGGATCGGCATCGCGCACTGGCGCCAGCGATTGAGGCTTGGGCGGCGGCGAATCTGCCGGTCGACAACAGCGACGTCGCCGTCGCTTGCCGCGCGCTGGTGCAAAAGCTCGGCCGCGACGGTTTTCTCAAACACACTGCGCCCGATCCCGACGCGTCCGCCACCGCCCCGCTTGACGTGCGCGCGCTGTGCCTCATCCGCGAGACGCTGGCGCGCCGCGACGGCCTTGCCGATTTCGCCTTCGCCATGCAGGGGCTCGGCACCGGGCCGATCAGCCTGTTCGGCAATGCCGCGCAGCGCCGGCTGCTCGCGTGCACGCGCGCCGGCGAAGCGATCGCCGCCTTCGCGCTGACCGAGCAACAATCCGGTTCCGACGTCGCCAATATCGCACTGTCGGCGACGCGAGACGGCGACGCCTATGTTCTCGACGGCGAAAAGATGTGGATTTCGAACGGCGGCATCGCCGACGTTTACGTCGTGTTCGCGCGCAGCGGCGAAGGCCCCGGCGCGAAGGGCTTGTCGGCTTTTCTCGTCACCGCCGACGCGCCGGGCCTGAGCATCGCCGAGAACCTCGACGTGATCGCCCCGCATCCCTTGGCGCGCATCCGTTTCGATCAGGTGCGTGTGCCGGCGTCCGCGCTGGTCGGCGCACCGGGCGAGGGATTCAAGATCGCGATGGCGACGCTCGACATTTTTCGCGCCACCGTCGGCGCCGCCGCGCTCGGCTTTGCCCGTCGCGCGCTCGACGAAACCATCGCGCGCGCCAAGGCACGAAACGTGTTTGGCGGCCCGCTCGCCGAGCTGCAGATGGTGCAGGCGCAAATCGCCGAGATGGCGGTCGATGTCGATGCCGCCGCGCTTCTGGTTTATCGCGCGGCTTGGGCCAAGGATTCGGGGGCAGCGCGCGTCACGCGCGAAGCCTCGATGGCAAAGCTGTTCGCCACCGAGCGCGCGCAGGACGTGATCGACAAGGCGGTGCAGCTGCATGGCGGCGACGGCGTGCGCCGCGGCCACATCGTCGAACGGCTTTATCGCGAAATCCGGGCGCTGCGCATCTACGAAGGCGCCTCCGAAGTGCAAAAAATCGTCATCGCACGGCAAACCCTCGCGGGAGCATGATCATGGCATCGCTTGGCCGCTCGGCACACACCGACACCTTTACGCGCGACAACCTGCCGCCGTCGCAGCTGTGGCCGGTCATTTCGCTCGACGGCTTCGATTATCCCGAGGAGCTGAACGCCGCGGTCGAGCTGACCGACATCATGGTCAAGCGCGGCTTCGGCGATCACGTCGCACTGATCGGCAACGGCCGCCGCCGCACCTACAAGGAACTGTCCGACTGGACCAGCCGCATCGCGCACGCGCTGACCGAGGATTTCGGCATCAAGCCCGGCAACCGCATCCTGGTCCGCTCCGCCAACAATCCGGCGATGGTGGCGTGCTGGCTCGCCGCCACCAAGGCCGGCGCGGTCGTGGTCAACACCATGCCGATGCTGCGCGCCGGCGAGCTCGCCAAGATCGTCGACAAGGCCGAGGTCGCGCTCGCGCTGTGCGACACGCGGCTGACGGACGAGCTCGTCACCTGCGCCAAAACGTCGAAATTTCTCAAGCAGGTGATCGGCTTCGACGGCACCGCCAATCACGACGCCGAGCTCGACCGCATCGCGCTGTCGAAGCCGGTGACGTTCGACGCCGTCAAGACCGGACGCGACGACGTGGCGTTGCTCGGCTTCACCTCGGGCACCACCGGCGAGCCCAAGGCGACCATGCACTTTCATCGCGATCTGCTGATCATCGCCGACGGCTACGCCAAGGAAATTCTCGGCGTCACGCCCGACGACGTGTTCGTCGGCTCGCCGCCGCTCGCCTTCACCTTCGGGCTCGGCGGCTTGGCGATTTTTCCGTTGCGCTTCGGCGCTACCGCGACGTTGTTGGAAAACGCTTCGCCCGCCAACATGATCGAGATCATCGAGACCTACAAGGCGACGATCTCGTTCACCGCGCCGACCGCGTACCGCGCCATGCTGGCGGCGATGCATCAGGGCGCCAATCTCACTTCGCTGCGCGCCGCGGTGTCGGCCGGCGAGACCTTGCCGGCGCCGGTGTTCGACGAATGGGTCGGCAAGACCGGCAAGCCGGTTCTCGACGGCATCGGCTCGACCGAGATGCTGCACATTTTCATTTCCAATCGCTTTGGCGACGCCGCGCCCGCTTCGACCGGCAAGCCGGTCATCGGCTACGAGGCCAAGGTCGTCGACGACGCCATGAAGGAGAAGCCGCGCGGCGAAGTCGGCAAGCTCGCGGTGCGCGGTCCGACCGGCTGCCGTTATCTCGCCGACAAGCGGCAGAGCGCCTACGTGCGCGACGGCTGGAATCTCACCGGCGATTCGTTCACGCAAGATGCCGACGGCTACTTCCATTTCGCCGCGCGCAACGACGACATGATCATCTCCGCCGGCTACAACATCGCCGGCCCGGAAGTCGAGGCGGCTCTGCTGGCGCACCCGGACGTGAAAGAGTGCGCGGTGATCGGCGCGTCCGACGAGGGCCGCGGCCAGATCGTCGAGGCGCACGTGGTGTTGAAGGACGGCGTCCTCGCCGGCGTCGATACGGTCAAGCGCCTGCAGGACCACGTCAAGGCGACGATCGCGCCGTACAAATATCCGCGCTCGGTGAAATTCACCGACGCGCTGCCGAAGACCGCGACCGGCAAAATCCAGCGCTTCCGCCTGCGGCCGGACGCAAAGTGAATACGTCATTCCCGCGAACGCGGGAATCCATAACCACCGCGCCAAAAGAGATTGTCTGTGATTATGGGTCCCCGCTTTCGCGGCGACGACGATAAGGTCCAGGAAAACAATGACCCATCCGCATCAACTCCTCCACCCGAAAAGCTGGAAACAGCCGAAAGGCTATGCCAACGGCATCGCCGCCGAAGGCCGGCTTGTCTTCCTCGCCGGCCAGGTCGGCTGGAACGGCGACGAAATGTTCGAAAGCGACGATTTCGTCGCCCAGGTTCGCCAAGCGCTTTCGAACGTCGTGGCGCTCGTCGCCGAGGCCGGCGGCGCGCCCGAACACGTCACGCGGCTCACCTGGTACGTGCTCGACAAGCGCGAATATCTGTCGCGGCTGCACGAACTCGGCGCGGTCTACCGCAGCATCATGGGCCCCCACTTTCCGGCGATGACGCTGGTGCAGGT
>JASHWN010000297.1 GCA_030044035.1 Xanthobacteraceae bacterium | reverse complement strand
CGAATTTCCGCTGCCGACGCCGTACGCGTCGATGTACACCGCGCAGGCCGACAAGAACGGCGAGGTCTGGGGCGGCGAGATGCATTCGGGCCGCTACTTCCGCTTCGATCCGAAGACCGAACGGTTCACCGAATACGTGCTGCCGGAGCCGTACGGCATCGACCGCGAAAGCTGGATCGACAATTCCACCGATCCGGTCACCGTGTGGTACGTCGACCACGAAGGCTGGATCACCCGCATTCAGCCGCTGGATTAGAGCGCGGGACTCATTAACGGCGGCCCGATCGAACCGGTGCCGCTCCCGTTATTTGCAAAAAAATGCCGGGCAGATCGCAACAATCTGAGCAACTGATCGAGATGCAGGCGCAGCTCCTGAGCTCCACGACCACGCAGAACGTCGCCACGGCCTAGCGCACGATCCGGAAAAGTCGGAACCTGCTTTGCTGCCAGATCATGTGGCAAAAGGTTGGACTTGATCGGATCCCATCTGATCGGATCGTGGTCTGAGCGAGCGGCGCCGGACAAGCGGCCAATGCATCGAATCTGGGCAGAGACGGTTTTGACCTCGGCCTCGCGATTATTAAGAACTCGTTCACCAAGTTTTTTTATGCATGCAACGGGGCGTCGCAACGCTGACCGGCAATCCGGTGAAGCGCTGTTTTGGGACAGCCCCCATGATTAATGCTGCGGTCGCACGGGCGAAGCGGGAACCGGTTGATCCGGCGCGGATCAAAGTCTCGGATACAGTGCTGGCGCTTTGCGACGATGCATTAGCACATCACAGAGGCGGACGATTTGCGGAAGCTATAGGCCTCTACGAGCGAATTCTGTCGCTTGGGTTCGATTTACCCGAGATTCACAACAATATCGGTCATGCCTTTGGCGCGCTGGGCAAGCCCGCGGCGGCCGCGATTTCGTTTCAGCGAGCCATCGAACAAAAGCCCGATTACCCGGAAGCGCTCTGTAATCTAGGTCTCGCGCTGGCGGATCTGGAGCGATACGACGAGGCTGAGGCCAAATATCTGCAGGCGATCAAGGCCAACCCGCGTTTCGCGGACACCTACAACAACCTTGGACTATTGCTGAAACAACAAGGCCGGTTCAGCGAGTCCATACAAGCATTCGAACGCGCGATCGAGCTGGCTCCGGGAAAATTTGCCTTTTACGACAATCTGGCGGCGGTCCGGCCATTCGGTGCCGGTGATTCCCATCTATCGGCGTTGGAGACCGCCGCGAAGAATTCCGCCGCGCTGCCAATCGCGGACCAGGTGCAGCTGAATTTTGCACTGGCCAAGGCCTATGAAGCCTCGGACCGGCCAAGGCGCGCCTTCCGTCGTCTGCTGAGGGCCAATCGGCTCAAGCGCGCGCAGATCACTTACGACGAAGCCGGCACACTGGACCTGATGGCCCGCCTGCGTGAGTTGAATAGCCGAGAGTTTATTCAAGCCCGCCAAGGCAACGGTGAGCCGTCTTCAGTTCCGGTATTTATCGTTGGCATGACACGCTCGGGCACGACGCTGATCGAGCAAATATTGGCAAGCCATCCGCAGATGTTTGGCGCGGGTGAACTACCTCTAATGGATCAACTTGCGGGGTCAATACGCGGCCTGCTGCCGGGTGTTCCGGCTTTTCCCGAGATGATGTCGGAAATGTCGCCTGAGCATTTCCGTCATCTGGGGATGCTTTACGTCAACAAGCTGGCGCAGCGGGCGCCAAATGCAAGGCGCATTACCGACAAGATGACGGTGAATTTTCTTTTTGTCGGCCTCATCCATTTGGCATTGCCGAACGCAACCATCATTCATGCCGTCCGCGATCCTGTCGACACCTGCGTATCCTGTTTTTCGACGCATTTTACCAGAGGTCATGAGCACACCTACGACCTCGCTGAACTAGGTCGCTATTACCGGCATTATCGGCAGTTGATGGCGCACTGGCACGACGTTCTGCCGCCAGGGCGCATCCTGGACGTGCACTATGAGGAACTGGTCAACGATCTGGAGGGTGTGGCGCGGCGTGTTGTTGCCCATTGCGGATTGCGCTGGGATGCGCGCTGCCTTGCGTTTCACCGCACCGAACGACCAATCTCCACGGCCAGCGCCACGCAGGTCCGCAGGCCGATTTATCGGCAATCCATGGGACGCGGGCGAAAATACGAAGAGTTTCTTGGACCGCTGCTCGCCGAGCTCCACGACCACACGTTGCCACAGCCTGGCGCATGATCCGGAAAAGCGGGAACCGGATTTGCGAACAGATCATGCCTCAACAAGGAAGATTCGGCTTTGATCCGATGCCGTCTCGTCGGATCATGGTCCGGCCGGACGCTGCGGCCTGGCGTCTTGGCATTTTAACGACTTGCGCGCCGGCGCCCCGGCTGGCGCACCGGCTGTTATCAGGCCAGCATGTCCACCAGAGTGCCGCCCGCGCCGGAGTCGGACAACACCGATGCAGCGCTGCTGCCGGTCTCCGAGGCGACCGTCGTGTAACTCTTGGTGCTCTTGGTGCTCTTGGTGGAGCTTGTGGCGCTACTGTCGGAGCTGTTGCTCGAGCTGCTTGCAGATGAGCTTGTCGAGCTGCTCGATGGGCTTGACGAACTGGATGACGCAGCAGAGGACGCAGTGGAAGAGCTGGCAGCGGCTTTAGGCAGGAAGGTATTGTGGCCGGCGCCGAAGCCGATGGCGGCGGCGGCGGTGCCGCTGCCGCCGATGAAAATCGAGCTCTTGTCGTCCCGGCTGGTGATGACCAGCTGGCCCTTGGCATTGAGTGACGCGGTCACGTTGGCGTTGGTCGGCAGGTCCACGTTGATGGCGTTGAGGAGATCGGCGACGGTGTCGGTTCCGGTCGAGGTGTAGGTCGTCGTATTGGCGCCGGCGCCTACGGTGATCGTGCCGCCGGGAAGAATTCCGAGCGTGGCAAGGGATGTGGCGGTCGTCAGCACCACCGTGCCGGTTCCGGTGGCCGGCGCGGCGGTTGAGTTGTTGGTCGCCGATGAGCTCGAACCGGAGGCGGCGCTGGTCGATCCGCTCGATGAAGAAGAGCTCGAACTCCCCGATGCTTGCAGCTGCTGTTGCACGAGCGCCGTAATCTGGCTGTCGACGCGGTTCAAGGCGCTCGAATTGGCGATGCTGGCCAGGCCTTTGCCCAAATTCGTCTCGGCGGAGCTGATGGCATTGATCACCGAGTCGGTGGCTGTAGTGGTGTTGTCGTTCTCCTCCGCCTGCTGCCAGTAACTCTGGTCCTGCTGCCAGAACGAGGGCGTGCTGCCGATGCTTCCGATGCCCATACCCGGGTTCCTGCGCGATTCCGCCCTGACGCTCGCTTATGCCTGAACGCGGTTAATGTCGGGTCACCAATGCCCGCCCTAGGGGCAGAAGTTGGCACAGCTCGGACCGCCGAGGATGGCCGAAATTCCGCGCATCGCGCTCGAGCGAGATGTCGACGATGGTCTGGCGCGCAATCTGCATGCCGCCCCCTGCCGCTCCCCGGCCGCCTCTAGTCCTCGCCGAGCATTTCCTGGCGCCGCCGCTCCAGCGCCGCCGAGTAGCGGCGCAGCACGTAGGCTTCGGTCAACAGTCCGATGACGCGCCGGTCGAGATAGGAATCGACCACCGCCAGCGCCTCGGCCTCGGCGCGGTCGAACGCCAGCACGGCTTCCTTGACCGCCATGCCGGGCAGCAGCATCTCGTCGCAATAGAGCAGAAAATCCTTCAGCGGCCGATCCTCCACAACGTCGGTGGCGTGGACGTCGGCCACATGGATGAGCCCGACATAGCAGTCGGCCTCGTCGACCGCCACCACGTAGGCGGTCGAGCCGAGCGGGAAGGCCTCGCGGAACGCCGCGACATTGGTCGAGGCATGCGCGGTCTGCACGTCCTGGCGCATCATCCTGCCGACCGTGAGATCGCGCATCCAGCCGACATCGGCGGCGCTGCGGATCGTTTCGCCGCGCAAATGGAAGCGCCAGGTCGCGAACGAATAGCCGAACGCTTCCCGCGTCACCTGCGCCGAAATGATCACCGCGATCATCACCAGCGTCGTCAGCCACAGGTCGCCGGTGGTTTCGAGCGCGATGAAAATCATGGTCAGCGGCCCGCCGATCACCGCGGCGGCCAGCGAGCTCATGCCGATCACCGCATAGGCGTTCGGATCGAAATAGGCCGTCGGGAACATCATGGTCAGCGCCACGGCCAACAGGTGACCGCCGAGCGCGCCGATCAACAGCGAGGAAAAGAACATGCCGCCGCGAAAGCCGGACCCCAGCGACGCGATCGAGGCGACGATTTTCAATACGAACAGCAGCACCACGAAATCGAACGGCAGATCGAGCATGCCGGAGATCCGCAGCGCACCGTGGCCGGACGACATCACTTGCGGCGACACCATCGCGCACAGGCCGACGACAAGCCCGCCCAGCGCGGTGCGCAGGATCGGCCGCACCGCCAGCCGCGCGAACAGCGTTTCGCTCAGCGCAACGCCGCGCATCAGTATGATGCCGAGCACCGCCGCCAGCAGGCCGAGCACGCCGGCGATGATCCAATCGTGGGTAACGATCGTCATCTTCTCGGGTGAAACAACGCCGATGTCCGCCGGCGACAGCAGGTGGGCGACTTCGAAGCCGAGCAGGGCCGCGATGGCGACAGGCGCCAGGCTGACCGGC
>JASHWN010000029.1 GCA_030044035.1 Xanthobacteraceae bacterium | reverse complement strand
CGGCCGCAACCGCCGGCCGCCAACGTGGCTGCGCCGCAGCCGGCCGGCAATGCGGCTGCGCCACAGCCAGCCGGCAGCTCGGCCGCACCAAACGACGCGGCCGGATCGACTGCGAATCCGCTGCCCGCGCTGGCGCCGGGGCAGCCGGCGATCGGCGGCGAATTGTTGCCGCAACGGCTGTCGCTGGTCGGCATGTATCTTGACGCCGATGTGGTGGTGAAGGCGGTGATGATTGGCCTCGCCTTCGCCTCGCTCATCACCTGGACGGTGTTTTTGGCCAAGACGCTGGAGCTGCGCCGCGCGCGCAGTGCGGTGCGCCGGGGCCTGCGCACCCTCGCCAAGGCTACGACGCTGGTTGAAGCCCATAATGCACTGCGCGACGACGACGATCCGGTCGCGCAGGCGCTCCTGGCAGCCGGCGAGGAAATGCGGCTGTCGGCGCGCGGCGCCGGCGAGGGTTTGAAGGAGCGCATCGCCTTGCAGCTCGAGCGCCTCGAAATGGCCGCTGGCCGCAAAATCTCGCGCGGCACCGGCGTGCTCGCCACTATCGGCTCGACCGCGCCGTTCGTCGGGCTGTTCGGCACCGTGTGGGGCATCATGAACAGCTTCATCGGTATCTCCAACGCCAACACCACGAACCTTGCGGTGGTGGCGCCGGGCATCGCGCAGGCGCTGCTCGCCACCGCCATGGGTTTGATCGCCGCCATTCCGGCGGTGATGATCTACAACGTGCTGGCGCGGCAGACCGCGCACTATCGGGCGTTGATCGGCGACGCCTCGGCGCAGGTGCTGCGGCTCGTCAGCCGCGACCTCGATCGCGCCCGCCTGCCGCTCGCCCACGCCGCCGAGTAAACCGGAAGAACGCCGCCATGGCCATTCGTCTCGATCACGGCGAGGACGAGCTCAGCGAGGTTCACGACATCAACGTCACGCCGTTCATCGACGTGATGCTGGTGCTGCTCATTATCTTCATGGTGGCGGCGCCGCTTGCCACCGTCGATATCGCCGTCGACCTGCCGCGCTCCGGCGCGCTGCCGCAGCCGCATCCGCAGAAGCCGATCGACGTCACGCTCAAGGCCGATCGCACCCTGACCATTGATGACGCCGACACCACGCTGTCGGCGCTGCCGTCGCGGCTCGACGATATAAGCGGCGGCAACAAGGACCGCCACGTACGGCTCAGCGTCGACCGCGCCGTGCCGTACGGCGATTTTTATCAGTTGATCGAAGCGGTGCGCCAGGCCGGCTATCTGAAATTCAACCTGCTCGGCCTGGAGCGGCGGGAAGCGCAATGACGGCACGGACCGCAAGTTGGTTTGAGCCTTTGTGGTTCGGCGACGAGACGCCGCGCGATTTTGCCCGCTGGGCCTTGGCCGGCGCGCTCGTTGCCGTGGTGCATGCCGCACTGCTTGCCGGTTACCTGTTCTGGCGCCCGGTGGACCAAAACATCGGCGACAATACCGAAGAGATCAGCATCGAGCTCGATCCGATCGATTCGACGGCCGACGCCAAGCTCAACCTCGCGCCGGCGCCGGAAGAGATGATCGAGCAGAAGGCGACGCCGCCCAAGCCCGACAAACCGATCGAGCAGCCGAAAGTCACCCCGCCGCCGCCCGACCCCGACGTCACCACCGCCGACATCGCGCCACCCGAAGTCAAGCCGCCGGAAAAGGTCGAGGAGCCGAAGCCGCCAGCACCGATGACCGCCGCTCCCGCCAAGGGCGGCGCGCCACAGGTCCTCCGCTCCTGGGAGACGCTGGTGGCGCGGCGCATCAACCAGTTCAAGCGCTATCCCAGCGGCGCCCGGGAACGCATCGAAACGGGCGTGGTGACGCTCTCGTTCACCGTCGATCGCGACGGCCGCGTGCTTGAGCGCAAGATCGCGCACAGCTCCGGCCACCCCGATCTCGACAACGAGGTCTTGGCGATGATCGAGCGCGCCCAGCCGCTGCCGGCCTTTCCGCCGAGCATGACGTTAAAACAGTTCAGCCTCACCGTGCCGATTCGGTTTGAACTGCGTTGAATGCTGACAGTACTCCTGGCTACTTCTACCGCAGCAATCGCCCATCCGGCCTAGGGGCCGACAAAGACCAGCGTGCGATCCTCGATCCGCTGCTCGGGAAGGGATTTCGCGTTCACCTTGAGCCCGAGGTCGCTGATCGACAGCGAAACGGGATTGGCGCCGGCGATGACGTCGGTTCGCGGCACGTTTTTCCAGGCGACGGCGGCAAGCGCGAGCAACGCACCGAGCGAAGCGATGCCGATGATCTGTGCCATGGTGACCTCCTGTGTTCGGCTTGCGCGCCGTACGAAGCGTCCCTGCGCGCAACGTCGACCGTAAGGGTCGCCGCACAGCACCGTCAGTGCCGCGCGTCACAAGAGCAGCGCGCGTCCAGTCGCCGGCAGACAATTACGAAAGCGCAATCGATGCAGCTGCGCGGGCAGTGCACTAAGAAGTCGGCCGCATGGCCCTCGCGTCGTCGAAGCTTATTTCGCTGGCTCGAACGTAATCATGTCGCTGCGGGTCACGGTGACCCACTTGGTGGTGACCGGCGGACCGCCGCCCGCCATGTGCCAGGCCGCGTAGGCCTCGCGGAACGCGCTCTCCGAGGGCAGGCAATCGACCGGATAGATCACGCGATAGCCGCGTTGCGCCGCGGCGGCGCCGGTGCCGAGACCGACGCCTTGCGCCGAGGTGCCGCACAGGATCACCGTCTTGATGCCGTGGTCTTTCAGACGCTGGTCGAGATCGTCGCCGAAAAATTTGTCGGGCCCGCCCTGCTTCTGCTCGACCACTTCGCCGGCGCGCGGCGCGATGCCTGGATCGATGATCCTGCCGCCGCCCGGCAGCGTGTAGGCGACCAGCATGTCGGCGGCGCGCGCCTTGTCGTGCAGCGCCTTGAGCGTCGGGACTGCCGCCACGCAGCGCGGCCGCTCGCCGCAATTGGTGGTCATGAAGTCGAACAGAAAGAGCGCAGTGGACTTCGGATCGACGCTCACAGCTTTCAATGTGGGCGCCGGCGGCATCTGGATGGTCGGCCAATCGGCGGTGACGTCGGTGGCGCGCGCCGGCGCTATTCCATAACTCGCCGCGGCCAGCGCCATTGCCGCGGCGCCCAAGCACGACCGGATTGCAATCGCCGTCATTCGATCCCCCTGTAACGCGGTTTGTGGTGTAAAGAGACACGTGTAGCGGAAAA
>JASHWN010000296.1 GCA_030044035.1 Xanthobacteraceae bacterium | reverse complement strand
GCATCTTGACCAATCCAGAACCTATCAATTCCAGGAACTTGCCGGCGAAAGCTATGTAGCGTTTTTCGTCTTGTTCCGTGATTTTCGTCCACTTCGCTTCGCCATTGATCCCCTGTTTCGCTGCCTCCAGCGCCTCCTCAATGGATTGCCGGTCGGATGCTTTGATAAGCGCCCCGCCGTAGAAATTTGAGTAGAATCGGCCTTTATCCTCCGACTCGTCGCAATAGATGATATATTGACGCGCCATGGCTGAACGCAGCATGAAAGAAAAGGCGCTCACAGTAAGGCACAACTTGCGGCTTTGCGCAAAGCGGCGCGAGAACCTGGCTGCGACGAGTCCGAGGATCGGTTCAAACACGCCTTGCTGGCGCGGCGCAAGCCGCCGAGACAGGCAAAGGAAAAGGCGAATCGGACTAAGCAGCCATTAAGGCTGCTTCATTGGCCCTAGTTCTTCGACGCCGCCGCAGTAGGAGCTATTCAGCTCCCTTTTCCTTTCCGCGCTCCTCTGCAGCGGAGGCGGCGATCAGGACTCAGGCTTGTCCGCGCATGACGAATTCAGAATTGCTGCACTGTAATGGAGGCGAGGAACGACTCTCTCGATTTACGCCCGCTTCAACTCGCGCCCCATTAGCGGGTAATCGGCCTCGACCACGTAGGGGCCGCCGCCGATCGAGGCGCGCGACGAGAACAGCACGAAGCGCGAGACCGCAAAGCGCAAGGAGCGGTAATGGCCGCGCGCCGCCAGATAATCGGCGACCTGGCGGCTCGACGAATCGCGCAGGCGCGCGAGCGTGACGTGCGGGGTGTATTTGCGCCCCTCCGGCTCGAGCCCGAGCCGCTGCAGGAGCCGCTCCTGCTCGGCCTGCAGCTCCATCAGCGGCGCTACCGGCGCGGCGGCGGCCACCACGGCGCGCGGCTTGCGGCCGCCGAACGACGACAGGCCGTCGAAATGCAGCTCGAACGCTTCCCGCCGCACCCGGCCCAACAGGCCGGCAATATCGCGCGCCAGCGCGTCGTCGATGTCGCCGATGAAACGCAGCGTCAGATGATAGTTTTCCGGATCGATCCAGCGCGCTCCCGGCAAGCCGCCGCGCATCATGGAGAGCGATTGGGCGACTGTGGTTGGAATTTCGAGGCCGATGAACAGGCGGGGCATGACTACTGGGCCAATGTAGGCGCGCGGCTTCGATGGGCGCGAATCGCGCGCCGGGCAGCATGCGGGCATCGGGGTTGGCACGCAACCCTTACGACGCCCGCTGCGCTCGGGCGCGTGCGATGAGTTCCTGCACTTTGGGCAAAATGCGCTCGACGATGACGCCGACGCCGGCGGCGTTGGGATGCATGCCATCCGGCTGGGTCAGCTTCAGGTCGGCGGCGACGCCGTCGAGAAAGAACGGATAGAGCGGCACGCCGTATTTGCCGGCAAGCTCCTGATAGATGCGCGCAAAGTCCTCCCCGTAGGCGTCGCCGAGGTTCGGCGCGGCGCGCATGCCGCACAACAGCACCGCGATGTGGCGCGCGGCGAGCCGGCCAAGGATCGCATCGAGCGCGGCGAGCGTCGTTGCCGGCTTCAATCCGCGCAGCATGTCGTTGGCGCCAAGTTCGACGATGACCGCATCGGTGCCGGCCGGCACCGACCAGTCGAGCCGGGCGAGCCCGTCGGCCGCGGTGTCGCCCGACACGCCGGCATTGGCGATTTCGGCGGCGATGCCGTCGGCGGTCAGCGCGGCTTGCAGCCGCGGCACGAAGCCGTCCTTTGCGGGCAGGCCGAGGCCAGCGGTGAGCGAATCGCCGAGCGCGACAATCTTGATCGGCGTCGCGGCGGCCGGCGGCGCGGCTGTCGCGATCGTCAGTGTCAGGCTAAAAGCGGCCAAAAAGCCGCCAATTTGGACCACGGCGCGCCATGCCCCATATGAGGAGCGCGCACAGGGGCCGGTCGAACGCATGAACGACATTTCGGGTTCTTTCTCCGCCGCCGGCGCGGTCGAGCTGAGCGGCGTCAACCTGTCGCTCGGCCGTGGCGCCGCGCGGGTTCATATCCTGCGCGACGTGAGCCTGCATATAGGGCGTGGCGAAGCGGTGGCGCTGCTTGGCCCCTCCGGCTCGGGCAAATCGACGCTGCTGATGGTGATGACCGGCCTGGAGCGGCCCGACACCGGCACCGTGATCGTGGCCGGAGAGGATTTGCGACGCCTCAATGAAGATGCGCTCGCCCGCTTCCGCGGCCGGCATGTCGGTATCGTCTTCCAGGCCTTTCATCTGATCCCGACCATGACGGCGCTGGAGAACGTCGCCACGCCGCTCGAGCTTGCCGGGGTACGCGATGCGCTCAAACGCGCCGCGCGCGAACTTGGCGCCGTCGGTCTCGCGCAGCGGCTCCATCATTATCCGGCCGAATTGTCCGGCGGCGAGCAGCAGCGCGTCGCGCTCGCCCGCGCGCTGGCGGCCGACCCCACGATCATCGTCGCCGACGAGCCGACCGGAAATCTCGACGAAAGCACCGGACACGACATCATCGAGCTGTTGTTTCGCGGCCATCGCCAGCGCGGCACGACACTGGTGCTGGTGACGCACGACAGCGAACTGGCAGCGCGGTGCGACCGCGTGCTGCGCATGCATTCGGGGCGCATCGAAGAGCCGCTTGTGCCGATCGTGCCGGCACAGGGACGCCCGTGACCGCGCGCTTGGCATTGCTGTTGGCCTTGCGCTTTGCCTGGCGCGACCTGCGCGGCGGTTTGCGCGGCTTCGGCGTCTTCATCGCCGCCATCGCGCTCGGCGTCATGGCCATTGCGGGCGTCGGCTCGGTGGGCGCGAGCCTTGCCGACGGCATCGCCGGCGCCGGCCAGACGCTGTTGGGCGGCGACCTGTCGTTTGCATTGGTGCAGCGTGAGGCGAGCGACGCGGAGCGCGCCTTTCTCGACGCCCGCGGCACGGTCTCTGTTGCCGCCACGCTGCGGGCGATGGCGCGAACGAGCGGCGGCGACATGGCGCTGGTCGAGCTCAAGGCCGTCGATCATGCCTATCCGTTGTTCGGCACGCTCGCGACCGATGCGGCGCTGCCGCGTGATGCTTTGTTTGCTGAGAAGGACGGCGCGTTCGGCGCCGCCGTCGATCCGGCGCTGCTGGCACGGCTCAACCTGAAAATCGGCGATCGGATCAGCATCGGCAACGCCGCGATCGCGCTGCGCGCCGCGGTGACCAACGAGCCGGATCGCATCGCCGCCGGCATCGGCTTCGGGCCGCGCGTGCTGATCAGCGATGCGGCGCTGCGCGCGACCGGCCTGGTCCAACCCGGCAGCCTGGTGCGCTGGCTGTATCGGCTGCGGCTGCCGGCAACGGCGTCCAATGACGCCGCTGTGGCGGCGGTCAAAAGCGACGCCGAGGCGAATTTCCCCGATGCCGGCTGGGAGATCCGCACGCGCGACAAGGCGTCGCCGCAGCTCGAACGCAGCGTCGAGCGCTTCACGCAATTTCTGGCGCTGGTCGCGCTGGCGACCTTGCTGGTCGGCGGCGTCGGGGTCGCCAACGCGGTGGCGGCGCATCTGGCGCGCAAGCGCGATTGCATCGCAACGCTCAAAGCGCTCGGCGCCGGCGGCGGCACGGTGTTTGCCGTCTACTGCGCCGAGATCATGGTGGTGGCGTTGTTCGCCGCCGCGATTGGTGCCGTGCTTGGTGCCGCCCTGCCGTTCGCCATTGCGCATTGGTTCAACGCCGTCATTCCGCTGCCGGTGACGCCGTCGCTGCATCCCGGTGTCTTGGCGTTGTCGATCGGTTATGGCCTGCTGACGGCGCTCGCGTTTGCGCTGTGGCCGCTCGGCCGCGCCCATGACGCTCCGGTGGCGATGTTGTTTCGCGATCAGGTTGCCGGCGAGCGGCGCTGGCCGCGGCCGCGCTACGTCATCGCAACGGCGGCGGCGATCGGCGGTTTCGCGGCGCTTGCCATCGCCACCGGCACCGAGCCGCGCATCGCTGCGATCTTCGTTGCCTCGGCCGCGGGCATTTTTCTGTTGCTGCGCATCGTCGCGCTCGCCGTCATGGCGATGGCGCGGCGGAGGAAGCGGCCGCGCTCGACGGCGCTGCGGCTCGCCATCGCCAACGTGCACCGGCCGGGCGCGCTGACGCCCACCATCATGCTCTCGCTCGGCGTCGGCTTGGCGCTGCTCACGACCGTGATCGAAATCGACGGCAACTTGCACCGCGAGCTCACTGCGGCGCTGCCCG
>JASHWN010000295.1 GCA_030044035.1 Xanthobacteraceae bacterium | reverse complement strand
GATCCCGGGTCTGCAGCGCACCACTTCGTGCTGCGCTGCGCCCGGGAAACGGTCCGGGTGCCGCAAATGGAACCTTCAGCCGTGATGCGAGTTGAGTTGCCGGGTGAGCGCGATGGAGACCATCATGCGATTATTGGTTATTGCCGGTGTTTTCGCGGCGTTTGCCTCGAGCGCGTTCGCGCAGACCAGCGGCTACAGCCATCACGCCTTCTGCCTGATCAAAGGCTCCAGCACGGAATGCGCTTACGATTCGATGGCGCAATGCCTGCAGTCGAAGACCGCCAACAGCCAAACTTGCGAGCCGAACAGCGCGCCGCAGAACCACTAATTCCTCGTCATTGCGAGGAGCCCCGAAGGGGCGACGAAGCAATCCGGATTCAGCTAGACGCTGCCCTGGATTGCTCCGCGGAGCTTGTCATCGGGCCGGCCACTTCGGGCCGGACCCGTTGGCTCGCAATGACAGGTGACTGCGCTCCCGGCGGATGGCGCCGGAAATAATCGGCGTCGTCGGCGCTTTGCTGAAAGCCGGCGCGCCCGCGCCAGTCGAAGTGGCGCGCCGCCATGTCGGTGCCGTAGCGCACGCGAAACAGCAGCGTGCGCGCGTCGCCGTTTTCGTATTCGTGCAGTTCGCCCGGCGGATGCACCACGAAGCCGCCGGGCGCGACCGCCACGGTCTGGTCGGGCGTGCGCATGGTGCCGCCGCCCGTAAAGCAGAAATAAATTTCGGTGGCGTGCGGATGACAATGATTGGGGCTGATCTGGCCCGGCTCCCAGCAGGCGACGGTGACGTCGCCGTCGGCGATCTTGCCGAGGATCTTTTCGACGTGTTTTTTCGCATCGAACGCGGCTTCGGCCGCCAAATCGAACACATGCATGCCGGTTTCCTCCGCCTCTTTGATAATTGGCGCTTGTTTTAGCCCAAAGCGGCGGCGCGCGCGAGCGCAACGTCGATGCGACGTGATCAGCTGCAGATTGGCGTGGTCATGCTGAATTTATAAGCAGCAATCGCGGCCGGCAAAAGCCAAGTCACGCCGGCATCGCCAGCCACGCGGGACTTGCAACACTGCCTTGCCTTGGCGCATTATGTCGGCGCATTATGTCGGCGTGCGCGTAGGCGATTAGATTCGCCAGAAGCCGGGGGACGAGAACAACGCTTGGCAGCAGCAGGGACGTCGGCAGGCGACATCACCATGGCGAGCATCCTCCGCAACATCCATTTCGACCGGCACACTATCGCGCGCCTCAACAGCGCGCTCATGGTGCTGTTGTTTGGCAGCGGCCTGTTCGCCTGCATGATCGGCGCCTCGGTCTACGATGTCGGCCGCCTGTTTTCGGCGTGGTGAGCACGCTCCGTCATTGCGAGGAGCCCGGAGGGCGACGAAGCAATCCAGAACTCGGTGCAGCCCACTCTGGATTGCTTCGCGGAGCTTGTCATCGGGCCGGCCACTTCGGGCCGGACCCGTTGGCTCGCAATGACGGACGCAAGACTGCATTTAAGACGGCATTAATCGTGCCGGCCTAAGCTTGCCTTCCGCATTGCGCGCGGCAAAGGCAAGCACCATGGCAGAGCGCCGCCAATCGTTCCGGCAGAAGAGCTTTCTGCGCGGTTGCGTCCATTTCAACAAGCGCCGCGGCGCGCTCGACTGCCTGATCCGCGACTATTCCGAGCACGGCGCGCGCATCATCTTCTCCGAAAGCGTCAGCGTGCCGGACCTCGTCGAGCTCTACATCCCGCACAAGGAGCAGACCGTGCGCGCGCGGGTGCAGTGGCGCTGCGGCGATGAAATCGGCCTCGCCTTTCCGGACGCGCTGCGCGCCGCCGACGGCTCCAGCGACGGCGAGCTGGCGCTGCGCGTCGCGCACCTCGAGAGCGAGATCGCGGCGCTGAAGAAGCTCGTCAAAAAGCTCAGGGCCGAGGTCGCTTGCGGCGAAGACGCCGACGCGGCGTGAGCCTAGCGGCATTAAGCGTCGACTCATCTCCAATGTCATCATCCGCGCATGCGGATGATCCAGTAATCACTGGGTTAGCGGTGGTTACTGGATGCTCCGCTTTCGCGGAGCATGACAAGTCAAGAATCATATAAGTGTTTCGAACAACGTCGCCCGCCTCAATCAAATATGCGGTCGCCCTGCAGGTCGATGATCTGCCGCGCCTTGTTGAGCGTGAAGCTGAGCGCGTCCCCGTAGGAGGCGTAGGCGTCGGCGCGGATGAAGCGGTGTTCCTTGCGCACGCCGCCGATCTCGCGCTCGATCGTGCCGGCGGTCTGATAGGCGCCGTTATTCTTGTACGGCGCGGCGCGGATGACGTAGCCCTTGTACTCGACCGGATCGGAAATTTTTGCCGCCGCGGCGCCGGACCGCCGGCCGAACAGCGCGCTCCAGAACGACATCGCGGGCTCCCATGCTGCGGCTCGGGACGAACAAGGAAGTTTACGCCGCCGCGCCCCAAGAGAGAAGCGCCGCGCCGGCTTTGCCGCGAATTGCCGCCGCGCAACGCGCCGCGCTACACTCGCCCGCCATCTTCGCCTGGAGGAGAACGCCGATGCCCAAAGGCTACTGGGTGACCTGCTACCACTCGATTTCCGACCCGCAAAAGCTCGCCGCCTACGCCAAGCTGGCGCCGGCGGCGACGGCGCCGTTCGGCGGCCGCTATCTGGCGCGCGGCACGCCGTCGACCACGTTCGAGGCCGGGCGCAAGGAGCGCATCGTCATCTCCGAATTTCCCAGCATCGACAAGGCCGTCGCCGCCTATAACAGCCCGGCCTATCAGGAGGTGCTCAAAGCGCTCGGCGACGGCGCGGTGCGCGACATCCGCATCGTCGAGGGTTTGGAGTAGCGCGGCGTCATTGCGACCTGGCGCTTCCGCTTCACCGCAAAATCGCGGAGCCTGCCATGCCCCAGATCCAGATTCTCAACCCCGACGTGCTCGGCAAGCCGCTCGGGCAGTATTCGCAAGTGGCCCGCGTCAAGGCGTCGGAGTTTCTGTTCATCGCCGGCCAGGTCGGCGCCGACCGGGACGGCAAGACGGCCGACGGCTTCGACGCGCAATGCGCGCAAACCTTCGCCAATATCGGCGCCGCGCTCGCCTCGCAGGGCGCGGGCTTCGCCAACGTGGTGGAGTTCACGACGTATCTCGTTCATTCGCAGGACATCCCGCGCTTCATGGCCTACCGGGCCCGCGAATTTCCCAAACTGTTCGCCGGCGGCGCCTATCCGCCCAACACGCTGCTGATGATCGACCGCCTGGTGCGCGAGGAGTTTTTGATCGAAGTGAGCGCCATCGCGGCGCTGTAGCGACACGATGTGGCCGTTTACGCGCAAGCGCATCGTCGACGACGACACCGCGGCGTGGCACCTGGAAAATTTCACCTGGCTGCTCGAGCAATTCGG
>JASHWN010000294.1 GCA_030044035.1 Xanthobacteraceae bacterium | reverse complement strand
CGGTGGACGTCTATCAGTCGATCTGGGGCCGCATTTTCAATTACGGCTCGGTGCACATCCACGCCGCCGGCGGCGCGGGCGCCATCGAGCGCCTCGACCGCATCGCCTCGCCGATCGCGCTGCGCAACGCCATTGAGGTGAAGTAGATCCTCACGGCGTTTCCCGGGCGCAGCGCAGCAAAAGCGCGTTCACGCGCGTCTTCGACGCGCTATGGCGCAGCGAAGTGGTGCGCTGCAGACCCGAGATCGTCGCAAGCACCGAGTTTGGGACGATCCCGGATCAGCGGTGCACCGCTTCGCGCTGCACCGCATCCGGGAAACAACGTCTTTCTGAGCGCCCGCCTGCGTGTAAGGGGGCTGCGCCCGAGAAACCCGACTTGGCTACGCCGCGCCGCCGACGACGCGGGCGAGGAGCGAATCGACGCTGTCGGTCGGCCGCAAAGTGGCGAGCGTGACCGCAGCCTCGATGCCGATGCGCTTTCTATCCGGCGCCATGGTGGTGTTCTTCAAAACGCTGGCGATGCGGCGCGCCACCACGTGGGCGGCGCGCAGATCAGTCTCGGTGAACACCGCGAAGATCGAGTTATCGGCCTCGCGGCAGGCGAAATCGACTTCGCGCATCAGGCGGGCGAGGAGCCGCGCCGCGTCGAGGCTCGAGCGGCGGTCGCTGCCGTCGAACGAAAACCGCGCGATCGAGAGCCCGACGCCGCGCTTTTCCGCATCGTCGACGGCGCGGTTGAGGTCGCGCCAAAACGCCTCGTGGGCGAGCAGTCCAGTATCGGGATCGATCATGCCCTTGGCGTCGAGCGATTTGAGCATGCGGCGCAGCCGCTCGGCGAAGGCGTGCAGCCGCACCAGCGGCAGAAAGCGTTCGACCAGGCGCTGCGGGCCCTCGGCGATGCGCTCGAGATTCGGCAGTTGCGGCGCGAACTGCTCGACCACGCCGGGATGGCCGCCGAGCACCGCGATCGGCAGATCCCGGAAGCTCACGTCGCCGGCGAGCACGGTCAACAGCGCTTCGACGATGCGCGGCCCGAAACCGTCGCCGATCACCATGCCGTCGATGTGGCGGGCGTGCAGCGCGCGGGCGGCGTTCTCGACGCTGAGCGCACCGATGACCCCGACCCGCTCGCCGACGGCAACCGACAGCGCCGGGTACGAGCGGCCGCGGCCGGCGAGCAGCACCACGGCCTCGTCGAGCGGGTCGTTGCGCGGCAGTTCGGGCGGCAGCTCGCCGCGCGCCGCCAGCATGCGGGTACGGCGGAGCACGGTGGAATGGAGCGTGCGGATGCGCAACGCCGAGCCGAGCCGGTTGACGACGCGTTCGGCCGCAGCATTGGCGGCGATGGTGAGCGTATCGGGCAGCGCGGCGCTGCCGTCCTCGCGGGTGCGGGCAAGAACCGGCGTGAACGCCCGTTCGCCGGTCTTGAGACGCTCTGCCAGCGCCTTGGTGAAGGCCGCAGCGCGGCCAGCATCGGCGCAGCTATCAGCCAGCACCACGGCCTCGGGCTCGACCGAGGCTAAGGCGGCGGGCGCATCGGCCCAATGGGCCTCGACAATCGGAAAGCCGCCGGCGGCGCGCAGCGCCTCAACCACATCGGGCGCCGGGCCGTCGGAAACAACGACAAACGAACCTTGCAGCGCCATGAGAAATGCCGGCAGGAGCGCGATACGGTTCCGGCAAAATGCCAAAGCGCTGTTAATGGCGCGTCAACGCCGTCGCCGGTTCGCTCGCTCGCCGTCGCCGCTACGCGCCGACGGGCTCGGCGCGTACGCCACGGTCGCGGAAGGCCGCCGCGATCAGCGGATTGATGCCGACGGCATTGAGCGCCGCCTGGACCGCGTCGCGCTCCCTGGCATCGCCGACGAGCCGCTGACCGAGCAGCCGATCGGGCAGGGCAGCGATATTGGCCGCACCGTCGATCTGGCCGACGGCTTCCTGCAGGTCGCGCAGCGGGAAGCGATAGCCGCCGACGCCGACAAGGCCCGACGGCGGGCCGGTGACCACCATGGCTTTGCTCGCCGGATCGATCTCGCAGCTATAGCCGGTATCGACCAGCCCGAAGCGGTCGATCTCGAAATGGGCGAGCCCGGAGCGCTCGATGCCGGGCGGGAAGGCGTGGCGCGGCACCATCGGCCCGCGCAGCGCCACCGTGCCGGCCGCGGTGCGGACGAGTTCGGCCACCACCACGGCACCAGGGCTGCCACGCGGCGCCGTGACCGGCCCGAACGGGATCGGCGTCGCCCGGCCATCGTTGCCGCGCCGCGCCGCGACCAGGCCGGCTTCGCCAAAGATCGATACATCGACCAAAGCGGTGTCGCGCTCAGACCAGACCGGGCTCGCCGCAAGCCGTTCGGGGGCACGCCAGGCGGCGATCACGGTGCCGCTGCAGAGACCACCGTCGAATGCGCCGGCCTCGCCGAGGCGCAGCGCGGCCGCATCCGGCACGATCAGCGTGCTGCCGCCATCATCGTGGCGCTGCAGCGCCAAAACCTCGGCATCGAACGGGTGGTGCAGCGACAGCGTGCCGGCCGAGAGCAGCCATGGAATGAAGGTGAGGCTCAAGCCGGCAAACGAGGCCGGCGCCATGGTCGAGACGATGCCCGCGTTCTGAGCGAGGCGGCCTTCCAGCGCGACGCCGAGCCCGCCGGCGATCGCCTCCAGATGATTGCGCGCCACCGGCACGATGCCGCCTGCGCCGACGTCGAAGGTGATGAAGGCGATGTGCGAGGCGGCATCGTGCTGGCGTTCGCGCTCGCGCGGCGGCACCGGATCGGGGGGCGCGGCTGCGAACAGATCGTCGAACGCGACAATGCCGTCGGGCAACTTGTCACCGAAGCCGCACACGTAGCGGATCGAAAACACTTCCGAGGCGACCCGCATGGCGGAATGGCAGTAATTGAAACCGCCGATTCGCCCGGTAGTGATCAGGGCTTTGGCGCCAAGCCGCCCCAGCGCCGCCACCAGCTCGGCGCGCCGCCACAACAGCGGCAGCGGCGCGGCGATGAGGCCGGCGCGCAACACGCCGAGGAGCGTGAGGATGTTGTCAACCGTGTTGGGCAGCTGGATGCCGACGACGGAGTCGCTTGCCATGCCCATGCCGTGCAGCCGGCCGGCAATAGCGGCGACGATGCGGTCGGCGTCGGCGTAGGTCAGCCGCCGCGGCGCGCCGTCGGTAAAGGTCTTGCGGTTCGGCGCATCGAGCAAAGCCAGCCGCTCCGGATGCTTGGCCGCGATGCGGTGAAACACCTCGTCGATGGTGAGCCGGCGCGGGCCTTGCTGCGGCGCCGCGGCCGCCGGATCGCCGAGGATCATGGCCGCGCTCCCGTGCCGCGATGCCACCAGGTTTCCGGCAGGTAGCCGAACAACGAGGTATGCGCCGGATGCTGTACATCGGCCGCGTGCGCCACCCATTGCTGTGGCAGGTAGAACAGCGGCACCACGTAGCTGCCGGAGATCAGCACGCGGTCGAGCGCACGCACGGCATCGACGAAGGCGGGCCGGCTTCGGGCAGCGAGAAGCGCCGCGATCATGGCGTCGGCTGCCGGACTGCGCACGCCCATATAGTTCCGCGTTCCCGGTTGGTCGGCCGCGGCCGAGCCGAAGTAAAAGCTTTGCTCGTTACCGGGCGACAGCGACTGCTCCCAACGGTATTCGATCATGTCGAAATCGTACGAGATGAGTCGCTGCTGATATTGCACGTCATCGACCAGCCGCACCTGCGCGTCAATGCCGGCGCGGGCCAGGTTGTGGGAAAATGCCAGCGCGAGGCGCTCCTGGTCGCGGCTCGCCACCATGATCTCGAAGGCGAGCGGCCGGCCGCCGCGGCGCTCACGCAGCGTCGTGCCTTTGAGCTCGTAGCCCGCGGACTGCAGCAGTCCGAGCGCTTGCCGCAACATAGCGCGGTCGTGTCCGGAGCCGTCGGTTGCCGACGGCGACCAAGTGCCGTCGAGCACGTCGGGGCGCACCGCGCCGGGGAACGGCGCCAGCAGCGCGCGTTCCTCGCCATCCGCCGGGCGCCGATAGGCCGACAATTCCGAATCGTCAAAAAAGCTGGCACTGCGCTTGTAGAGGCCGAAAAAGAAATTGCGGTTGATCCATTCGAAGTCGAACAACAGCGCAATCGCCTGCCGCACCCGGATGTCGGCAAAGATCGGCCGGCGCGTGTTGAACACGAAATCGAACGCCGGCTTCGGCAGCGCATCGGCAAACGTTTCCTTGACGATGCGGCCATCGCGCACGGCCGGAAAATCGTAACCGGTCTGCCAGCGCGCCGGGTCCTCTTCGACGCGAAAATCGTAGAGCCCAGCCTTGAAGGCCTCGAAATAAGCGTTGGCGTCGCGATAATAGTCGATGCGCACTTCGTCGAAACTATACAGCCCGCGATTGATCGGCAGCGCGCGGCCCCAATAGTTCGGATCACGCTTGAAGCTGACGCTTTTGCCGACGTCGACGTCGGCGACCAGATAGGGCCCGCTGCCGATCGGCTTCTGCAGACTTGTTTGCTCGAAGTGCGCGGGGTCGATGGCGTGCTTGGGCAGGATCGGCATCAGACCGAGGATCAGCGGCAATTCGCGGTCGTTGCTGCCGGCGAGATCGAAGCGCACGGTGCGCTCATCCAAAATGTCGGTGCGCACCACCTTGGAATAATAGCTGCGATGGTTCGGCATGCCGTGGTCGCGCAGCAGCTGCCAGGAAAACACCACGTCTTGCGCGGTCACCGGCACGCCATCGGAGAAATGCGCGGCGGGATCGAGGCTGAAAGTGACGAAATCGCGGGCGTCGTCGGTCTCGACGCTGCGCGCCAGCAGGCCGTAGAGCGTGAACGGCTCGTCATAGCCGCGCGCCATCAGGCTCTCGATCACGAAGCCGCGCACCGGCTGCACCGGCAGCCCGAGCACGATCAGCGGATTGAGGCTGTCAAAGGTGCCGAGCACGCCTTCGACCAGCCGTCCGCCCTTCGGCGCATCGGGATTGACGTAGGGCATGGCGGTAAAATCCGGCGGCAGCGCCGGCGCGCCATGCATGGCGATCGCATAGGCCGCATCGGCCGCTTGTGGGCTGGCCGCGGCAAGCGCCAGCACCGCAGCGCATGCGGCGCACGCACCGGCGCGGCGCGAGGCTCTCAGCATGGCTTGCAACGGATTTTTGGCGCCCGGCAACGAGCCGAACCTTTTGCAACCGCGATGTTTCGCCATTGGCTTGATGACGCAGCGAGTGTAACACACGGGCTGGCGTTTACGCGGGCTTTATGGCGGCGGGCAATTGCGCTATCCGACAACGGGCGGTGTCACGCTGTTGCCGCAATCTGCGTCGATTGACCGTCCAACCGGGGGTATGCGCGGCACGTGTGGCGACCGATCGAGGGGCATGCGCGCCGCTTTAAGACCAGTCATCACAGCTCGGACCGAAGAAAATCGGCTAAGGTCGATTTGCGGCCGGCAGCATGAAGAGGGACTGCTTCTCATGACCTATCGTAACGCGTGGGCACCGGCGCGACCGAGCGGCCGCATGTTGGGTGCTATCGCCAAAACGGCCATCAAGACAGCAGCCAAATCAACAGTCGTTGCCGTAGCGCTCGCCGTCGCGTCGGGATCGATCGCGCTCGCCCAGGCGCCGAAAAAGAAGCCGGCGCCTGCCCAGCAAGC